>NZ_JBDPMD010000020.1:0-123491 GCF_039871875.1 Sphaerisporangium sp. B11E5
GTGCGGGGGTGGGCGGGCGGTTGCGGGGCCGGGTGGAGGGTGCGGTGCACCTGCCCGGGGACGCGGGGTACGACGTGGCGCGGCGGCCGTTGTTCGACACGATCGATCCGTGGCCCGCGGCGGTGGTGGAGGCCCGTACGGCGCAGGATGTGCGGGTGGCGGTGGAGGCGGCGGCCGGTGCGGGGGTGCCGCTGGCGGTGCAGGCGACCGGGCACGGCACGCATGTGCCGTGTGACGGCGGGGTGCTGGTGCGGACCGCGGCGATGGACGCGGTGGAGGTGGACGCGCGGGCCCGGGTGGTGCGGGTCGGGCCGGGGGCGTGCTGGGGGCGGGTGGTGGAGGCGGCCGCGGCACACGGTCTGGCGCCGCTGTCGGGGTCCTCCCCCGATGTGGGGGTGACGGGGTTCACGCTGGGTGGCGGGGTGGGATGGCTGGCCAGGCGGTTCGGGTTCGCCGCCGACAGCGTGGTGCGGGCCGAGGTGGTGACCGCCGGGGGGCGGCCGGTGACGGTGGACGCGGGGCGGCACGCGGACCTGTTCTGGGCGCTGCGGGGCGGCGGGGGGAACTTCGGGGTGGTGACGTCGCTGGAGTTGCGGTTGTTCCCGGTGCGGCGGGTGTACGCGGGGGCGGTGTACTTCGCGGCCGAGCGGGCCGGTGAGGTGCTGGCGTGTTACCGGGAGTGGACGCGGTCGGCGCCGGGCTGGCTGAGCACGGCGGTGCTGGTGCGGCGGCTGCCGGACTCGGCGGACGTCCCGGCGGCGGTGCGGGGCCGGCGGGCCGTGGTGCTGAAGGTGCTGTCGTCGGGCGGCGCGGCGCGGGCCGAGCGGGTGCTGCGGCCGTTGCGGGCGGCGGGCGGGCCGGTGCTGCACGACGGCCTGGCGCGGGTGCCGTACGCGGAGGCGGCGATGGGCGGCACCCGGTCGGCGCATGTGGAGTTCGCCCGTGACCTGCCGGACACGCTGATCGGTGTGCTGGCCGGGGCGGTGGAGGAGGATTCGCCGCTGTCGGCGGTGGAGGTGCGGCACTGGGGTGGCGCGATGGCGCGTCCGGGGCCGGGCGCGGGCCCGGTGGGGCACCGGTCGGCCGTGTTGTCGGTGACGCTGGACGAGCGGGTGCCCGAGCTGGTGGCGGCGGTGCGTCCGCACGTGACCGGGGGGTCGTTCCTGAATTTCCTGTCCGACCCGGCGCGCACCGCGTCGGCGTACACCGCGGCGGACTGGCGGCTGCTGCGTGAGGTCAAGCGGGCGTGGGACCCGGGCAACGTGTTCCGCGGGAACCTCAACATCCCCCCGGCGGGCGCCCGGTCGGCGGGGCCGGTGGCGGCGACCGCGTGAACCTGGCCGGGGCGGGGACCGGGGGTGTGTGTGAGGCCGGGCCGTCGCGGAGCGGGCCGCGGCGGCCCTTGGTGGTCCGGGACGGGTCTTCGCGGCCACGGCGCGGAGCGTGCCCCGTGGGGGGCCGCGAGCTGTGCCTGCTCCCCCGGGTTCCGGCAACACGCGGCACAACAACCCCCCAACAGTCCATATAAGCGCTGATTAGTGGAGTTTCTTGGGCATAACCGGCATGTAGGAGTTCGTCGCACCATCCGGGGGCACCGATGACCACACATGGAACCGGCAGGACGGCCAAGGACCTCATGCACGAGGGCGCGCAGTGCATCGGTGAGCACGACAGCCTGCGGGCGGCCGCGCAGATGATGCGCGACCTGTCGGTCGGAGCGCTGCCGATCTGCGGCGAGGACGACCGGCTCAAGGGCATCATCACCGACCGAGACATCGTCATCAAATGCTGCGCCGAGAACGGCGACCTGGACCGCACCACCGCCGGGCAGCTCGCCGAGGGCGGCCTGGTGTGGGTGGACGCCGAGTGCAGTGTCGAGGAGGCCCTGGACGTGATGGCGCGCCACCAGATCAAGCGCGTGCCCGTCATCGACCACCACCGCCTCGTCGGCATGATCAGCGAAGCCGACCTGGCCAGGGAACTGCCCGACGAGGAACTGGCCGAGTTCGTCCACCGCGTCTACGCCGGCGCCTGACCCACGGGGACCGCGGCCCCGGCGCCCGCCACCGGGGCCGCCTCCCCCTGCCCTCCCGGGCCGGCCCGGCGCGCCGGCGATCCGCCGCCTCACCAGGGCGGCGGCTGCGCGCCGGTGCCGGGGCGGGACGTTTCGGCGGGCGGTGCCGGGTAGACCGGGAGGGGGTGTGACGGCGGAGGGTGGGGAGTGTGTGATGCGGCGGGTGCTGGTGCTGAGGAATCCCTCGGCGGGCGGGGTGGACGACGAGGCGCATCGGCGGGTCATGGCGGTGCTGAAGGAGTACACCGACGCGGTGGAGGCCGAGGCGGACGGGCCCGACGGGCTGGCGCGGGTGCTGGCCGAGCACCCGGGGCGCGACCCGGTGGCGGTGGGCGGGGACGGCACGCTGCACGCGGTGGTGGCGGCGCTGTCGGCGCGGGGCGAGCTGAAGACCCGCACGGTGGGGCTGGTGCCGCTCGGCACGGGCAACGACATGGCGCGGGGGCTCGGCATCCCGCTGGACCCCGAGCAGGCGGCGCGGGTGGTGGCCGGCGGGGTGGAGCGGCACATGGACCTGCTGTTCGACGACGAGGGCGGGGTCGTGGTGAACGCGGTGCACCTGGGGGCGGGGGTGACGGCGAGCCGGGCGGCGTCGGCGCTCAAACCGGTGCTGCGGCGGCTGGCCTACCCGGCCGGGGCCCTGGCCGCCGGCCTCGGGGCGCGGGGCCGGCCGGTGCGGGTCGAGGTGGACGGGACGGTGGTGGCCGACGGGCGGCGCCGCGTCTTGATGGTGGGGGTCGGCAACGGCACCAGCATCGGCGGCGGCACCCCGCTGACCCCACGGGCCCGGCCGGACGACGGCCTGGCCGACGTGGTGGTGTCGTTCTCCACCGGCCCCCTGCGGCGCCTGGTGTACGCGGTACTGCTGCGCCTGGGCCGGCACGGCCGCCAGGACACGGTGGTGACACTGCGCGGGACCCGCGTCACGGTGCGGGGCCCGCAGATGGACGTGAACGCCGACGGCGAGCTGACCGGCCCGGTCACCCATCGCACCTGGACGGTCACCCCGGCGGCCTGGCGGATCACCGTCCCCGCGTCCACCGCGACGGGGAACCAGTGGCCGGTTGACCGCGCCGGCGTTCCAGGTGTCCCTGACATGACCACGTGAGGCGTTCAGGGCCGAGGGGTGCTGCATGTGGCCGGGTCGCTGGAGGCGAACCAGGTGCGCGCCTACGACCTGGTGCGGATGCTGTCGGCCGATGGCCGCCTGACCGGGCTGGGGGCGGCGTTCGCGCGCTACGGCCGCATCTTCAAGTCGATGCACCTGCTGCATGTGGCCCACCTGGAGGACTGCCGGCGGATGACGGGTGCCCAGCTCAACATCGGCGAGGGCCGCAACGGCCTGGCCCGGCGCGTCTTCTTCGGCAACCTCGGCCAGCTGCGCCAGGGCTATGCCAAGGGCATGGAAGACGAGCTCGGCGCGCTTGGCCTGGGTCTCAACGCGATCATCTACTGGAACAGCCTCTACATCGACGCCGCCGTGAAAGCTCTGCAGGCGGACGGGCAACTGTCGACCGGCCCGGAGATCCGGGCCCGGCTGTCCCCGTTGATCTGGGAGCACATCAACTTCCACGGCAGCTACCCGTTCACCCGCCCGCAAGCGCCGGGGAACCTGCGGCCGCTGCGCGATGCGAGAGCCGGAGACGACGAACAGGACTGACCACGATGGGGTCCGGTGCCCCTCCGCCGGCCGGCACCGGCACTCTCACCCGGACGGTGGAGCTGCTGGGCCAGCCGTTCGGCGGTTGTCGTCGTCGTCGCGGGCCTCGTTCTTGTCGGCTGCGGATTGGGCCCGGCGGTCGAAGTCGTCTTCTGCGGTGTCGCTGTCGGGGTTCTTGGCCGCCGCGGATCGGATCCGGGCGGCAGCGTCCTTGTCCATCGGTGTGTGCTTGCTCATGGCTGGTGCGTACCCGGACCCGGGCAGGCGGTGGGGGCGCGGGCGAAGTTCGGATGCACTGTGACTGCCTCCCCGCCACGGCCTGGCTCGACCGACTGGGCCCCGTTTCCTCCCGTGCCTCCCAGGTCACGGCGAGTTCGTACTCTGCGAGGAGCTTCGTGAAGGGCGGGTGTGAGTGAAGATCGTGGCCGCGGCGATGATTGCCACCTCGATCCCGAGCACTTTGTCAAGCAGGGTGAAGCCGGAGATGTCCTGAGGCACGAGCACTTGTCGCAGCGTCACGACCGCGAGCAGCGCCGCCGCCAGCTCCAGCGGGCTGGTGTTGTCGGAGCGCCGACGCCACATCAGGAGCGCGACGACGAGCAGCATGGGCGTGAGCAATACGCTGTAGATGAACGTGAGGGTCTTCGGGGAACGGGCAAGATCGACTTGTAGGTGCCGCAGCGTTCCTCCGGTGAAACTGCCTTTGTTGGCGGTGCCCACCGACGGCAGCGACCAGTCGCCGAGGTTGCCGTCCAGTCGCACCGAGGAGATGGCGTGGACCAATCGGCCCTCCTCACTCCTGTTCTCATGGGGATGTAGTGTGATCCCTCGAGAAATGGAGAGGTTCACCTGGAATAACGCCGTGTAACGATCGTTCGGGTAATTGTTCATGGTGCCCATAAGCGGCACCTTGAACGTCGGCAGTCCGAGCTCACCGTCCCGTTCCTGCACCTCTCGGGGGATGGGCAACTTCATTTCGACCGAATTGGCGCTGGTCCGAAGGTCGTCCCGCCCCTGAACAATCATGGTGGCGACGGCACCGTCGTCCACATCGGCCACTCCCCACGCCAGGTAGATGCGGCCGCCCACCGTCATCTGTTTCGACCGCAGGTCCACTTCGCGAATTATCAGGTGGATCTGAGCGTCGCATATAGCGAGTTCCCGGCAACTCATGCCGATCAGGCCGGCATCCTTGACAGGGAAGGCTGACCAGACGGCCACGACAACGACTCCGAGGATCACCACATTGAGGGCCCATCGCATGGCGGTCACCATAGCGGCGCTGGCCGTCATGCTCGCCCGCGCGTGAGAAACGACTCATCCTGTCAAAGAGGGATCGCTGACCCGCAGTGGCCGGTAGCCCAGGCGTGGGCGGCGTGCCTGACCGACCTGCTCGGCGCCAGGCCGTTCGGGGCTGCAGATGCAGTCGCCCAAGGTCGAAGACCTTGACCTGCGGTTGGACGACGAGCACATGCGCATCTGCGGCAAGGGCGGCAGCGTGCGCACCGTGCCGCCGGCCGAGCCTTTCACCGCCCACTGGCGAAAGCGCCGGCTGCCGCCGGGCGGCCGCGCGTTCGACAGGCAGGACGTGCTGCGCCTGCACGGCCTGACGCGAGAACTGATCCCGCGCTGACGCCCGTGCCTCCGCCGGCGTCGGCGGAACGGGAGGCCGGCATCGCCGCGGGCGGCCGTCGCGCAGGACACCCGCGGCGTGACCAGGGCCGGCCGGGGCGGGTCAGAAACCGGGGAAGACGCGGCGCAGGTCGTCCAGGGTGACGGCGCCGGTGACCTTCACGCCGGCCGGGGTGTGGCGGGGGGCGTGGCGGCCGGAGACCAGGCGCAGCCACCACTCGGCGGGTGCCTCCAGGGTGGCGTCCGGCGCGGCGGGGGCGCCGGTGAGGGTGACGGCGTCGTTGATCTCCAGGCCGAAGTGACGCTCGGGGGCGGTGGTGCGGACCGCGACCACGGTGTGGCGGCCGTCCAGGGCCCCGGGCTTGGCGGCGAACCCGATCAGGGCGCCCGCGGTGTCGAGCAGCAGGCCGACCGCCTCGGGGGCCAGGGCCGGGGCGGGCTCGACGGCGGCCTTGACGTCCCAGGTGTGGTGGGTGAACTCGCCGAGCCGCATCGCGGCGAACCCCGCGACGTCCGGCGGCGGCGCCGGCCACCACAGCGCCACCCGCAGGTCCTGCCGCTGGTGGGGGTCCAGGTCCTCGAACCGGCGGACCAGGGCCTCGTTGGCGGCGGCGAACGCCTCGGCGCGGCCGGCACGCGACATGGAGTCCCAGCGGGCCCACACGCCCCTGATGGTGTCCCCCGGCGGGGAGCCGGTGCCGTCCAGGGCGCCCTGCAGCGCCGCGAGGCTGATCTCGGCGCCGGAACCCAGGTGGCTGAGCACCTGGGAGACGTCCCACTCCGACGCGCCCGAGGGCCGCGCCAGGTCCTGCTCGGTGAAGCCGCGCACCAGCGCGGCCAGCTCGTCCAGCCCCGACCGCAGCGCCTTGATGGCACGGTCCGCCTGCTCGCTCATCTGGTCCTCTTTCTCCGGTGGTCCCGCTGACGCCGAACGTCACCGGCCCCGGGAATCATCCCGGTCCGGCACGCCACCGGGCCCGGGGTCAGGCGCGGACCTCGGTGTCCAGGCGGGTGCGGGAGGCGGCGACCGAGCGGGTGGCGGCCTGCAGGGTGTCGCCGGCGCCCACCATGAGGGCCACGAGCTGGGCCTCGAAGACGCGGCCGGCGTCGCAGGGCTCGATGAGGTACTCCCCCAGCTCCAGGGTGACCAGGCCGTGCACGGCGGTCCACAGCTGGTGGGCGATCAGTTCGGCGTCGCCGACGCCGAACCGGCCGGCCCGCAGGCAGCGGGTGGCGCACGCCACGACGGTGCCGAGGGTGTAGCGGCCGTACTGGCGGTCCTCGGCGGACAGGGAGAACCCGGCCAGGGACGCGCCGCCGAACATGACGGCGTACAGGTGGGGGTTGGTGAGGGCGTTGTGCCGGTAGGCGCGGCCCAGCAGCACCATGTCGCACACCGGGTCGGCGGTCTCGGCGACCTTGGAGAAGTGGTCCTGCAGGCGGGCGAACCCCTCGTAGACCATCGCGCGCACCAGGCCGCTCATGCCGCCGAAGTTGGTGTACACGGCCATCGTGGAGCTGCCCGCCTCGGTGGCCAGGCGCCGGGCCGACAGCGCCTGCGGGCCTTCGTCGGCCAGCAGGCGCGCGGCGATGTCCACCAGCGCGGGGCCGGTGCGCGGATCGGATCGTCGTGGGCTCACTTGACGAGTATGGCATAACACCGTTATGTTTGACATAACAGCGTTATGCAACCAGCACCCGGAGGTGCCCCGATGGCCGTCACCGAGCACGCCCACCCGTGGGCACCCGCACCCCCCCGCCCCGGCGGCGGGCACCACGCCCCGGCGGGCACCGGGAACGGCGAGGCCGGCGCCGACCACCTGGCCCCGGCGTCCGCGGTGGCGGGCGACGGGGCGTTCGGCGTCCAGGGGGTGATCCCCGGCGAGCTGGACGGGGCGCTGGTGCGGATCGGCGTGCCGGGGCGGGGCGGGCGGCCGCTGGTGTGCGGGATCCGGGTGGCGGGGGGCGTGGCCCGCCGTCTCACCCTGGCCGACCTTCCCTGGGACCTCCCGGCGGCCGAGCCTGCGGCGGGGGTGCGGGTGGTGGCGCGCACGGGGCGGTTCACGGTGCTGTACGACCCGCCGGTCGCCTACAGCCGGGCCGCCGACCTGATGGGCGACCCCCTCCCCTACCGCCCGCACGGCCGCCCCGCCCGGGCCGGGCTGCTCCCTCGCGGCGGCGGCGCGCCGCGGTGGTTGGACGTCGAGCCGTTCACGCGGGCGGTGAACGCCTTCGACGACGGCGGCCGCGTCGTCCTGGACGTCACCGCCGCCACCGGCACGCGCCGCTGGACCCTGGACCCCGGCGGCGCGCCGGCCGCCGGCCCGCCGGTGGACGGCGCGCCGGCGGTGGCGGCGGTGGACCCGCGGGTGGCGGGGCGCCGGCACCAGATGCTGTTCGGGCGCGACGCCGGCGGCGGCGCGGTGCTCACCTGCGACCTGGCCGCCGGGACCCGGCGGCGGCGGGCCCTGGCGCCCGGGTGGGGCGCCGAGGAGCCGGTGTTCGTGCCGCGCGGCCGCGCCGAGGGCGACGGGCGGCTGCTGGTCCCGGTGCGCGACCACGCGCGGCGCCGGGCCGCGGTGCTGGTGCTGGACGCCCTGGACCCCGCCGGGCACCCCGAGGCGGTGATCACGCTGCCGTTCCTGCCCCCGCCCGCCGGCCGCGTCCTGTGGGTCCCCGCCGGCGGCCGCCGGCGGTGAGTCAGCCGGCGCCGGCCTGGCGGCGGTGCTGCTGGGGGGACGGCCCGGGCAGCGGCTGGGCCTCGGTGAGCATGGCGGTGGTGGCCTCGTCGACGATGTCGCGCATGGCGCGCTCGGCGGCCTCGGCGTCACCCGACTGCACGGCCTCGGCGACGTCGGCGTGGCGGCGGATGGCGGCGCCCTCGGGCAGGCGCGGCATCAGGCCGTGCTGGGTGCGGCCGCGCAGCACCTCGGTGACCACGTCGGTGAGGGCGCGCAGCATCTCGTTGCCGGAGGCCTCCAGCAGGGTGCGGTGGAACAGGATGTCGGCCTGCAGGTAGTCGCGCAGCTCCCCGGCGCGGCCGTGCACGGCCATGCGCATGACGGCCCCGGTGAGCACCCCGCACTGCGCGGGGGTGGCGTTCCCGGCGGCCAGCGCGGCGGCCACCGGTTCCACGCCGCGGCGCAGGTCCCCCAGGGAACGCAGCAGGGCGTCGCGGTCGGCGCCGGCCAGGCGCCAGCGGATGACGTGCGGGTCGAACAGGTTCCAGGCGGTGCGCGGGGCGACGGTCACCCCGACGCGGCGGCGGCTGGTCACCAGGCCCATCGACTCAAGGACGCGGATGGCCTCGCGGATCACCGAGCGCGACACCCCGAAACGGCGTTCCATCTGCTCGCCGCGCAGCACGGCCCCGGTGGGCAGCACGCCTGAGGTGATCAGGGTGCCCAGACCGTCGAGCACGTCCCCGTGCAGGCCCGAACCGGATGCCGGAGCCGGTGCCGGGGTCGCCGGAATGGTCTGGTCATTGCCCCCCACGGTCGCTGATCCTCCCACGATATGGATGCAAAGCCAGCCACACGCCTTATAAATACGACTTTTAGCACTTCATACTTGATTATGCCAGATGAATTGTGCCACTCTGTCGCCGGGCGCCCCCCGACACCGCCGCCCCGTCCCCGACCGTGAGGCCGCCGATGACCACCGCCGACCCTCCGCCCGCTGCCCGCGCCCCCGGTGCCGAAACCTCCGCTGTCCCGCTGCTTGTGGTGATGGGCGTGTCGGGGTCGGGCAAGACGACCGTGGGGCGCGCCCTCGCCGCCAGGCTCGGCGTGCCGTTCGCCGACGCCGACGACTTCCACAGCCCCGGGAACGTCGCCAAGATGACGGCCGGGATCCCCCTGCAGGACGCCGACCGGCTGCCGTGGCTGCGGCGGGTGGGGGCGTGGCTGGCCGGGCGGGCGGGTGAGGGCGGGGTGGTGAGCTGCTCGGCGCTGCGGCGCGGCTACCGCGACGTGCTGCGCGAGGCGGCGCCGGCGGCGTTCTTCGTGCACCTGCACGGCGACCGGGAGGTGGTGCGGCGGCGGGTGACCGGGCGGACCGGCCACTTCATGCCGGCGTCGCTGGTGGACTCCCAGTACGCGGCGCTGGAGCCGCTCGGGCCGGACGAGAACGGGGTGGTGCTGGACTTCTCCCGCCAGGTGGACCGGCTGGTGGAGGACTACCTGGCGGCGACGGGGACCACCCCGCCCAACGAAACCGACAAACCGGATAAATAGTGCGTTTTGTCGGTCTGGGCAGGGTACAGGCACGACATGGCGGAGTTTCTCACCGACATCCAGACGCTGCGCGACCGGGCACGCGAGGAGATCGACAAGGGCCCGGTCACCGAGGCCGCCGGCGCCGACCTGCCGCGGGTCGTCCAGGTGTGCAACGAGGCCCTGGCCACCGAGATCGTCTGCGTGCTGCGGTACAAACGCCACTACTACACCGCCGGCGGCGTCCACGCCGGGCCGGTGGCCCGGGAGTTCCTGGAACACGCCACCGACGAGCAGCGGCACGCCGACATGCTGGCCGACCGCATCGCCCAGCTCGGCGGCCAGCCCGACTTCGACCCCGCCCGGCTCAGCACCCGGGCCCACATCCGCTGCGACGCCGGCCAGGACCTGGTCGAGATGATCCGCGAGGACCTGGTGGCCGAACGGGTCGCCATCGCCTCCTACACCGAGATCGCCCAGTGGCTGGGCGACGGCGACCCCATCACCCGGCGGGTGTTCGAGCAACTGCTCGCCGACGAGGAGGACCACGCCGACGACCTGGCCGACCTGCTGCAACGCCTGCCCCGCCACCGCGCCGACGCCGCCGGGCCCGCCTGAGCGGGCACGGCACGCCGCCGGCCGCGGGCCGTCCCTAGTGCGGCCAGGTCCAGTCCCGGATCTCCGGCGGGTCCTCGCCGTGGCGGCGGGTGTAGGCGCGGGCGCGCAGCCGCTCGTCGACCATCTGCTGGCGCAGGTGGGCGTGGGACTCCCCCAGGCCGGGGACACGGTCGATGACGTCCATCACCAGGTGGAACCGGTCGATGTTGTTCATCATGCACATGTCGAACGGCGTGGTGGTGGTGCCCTCCTCGATGTACCCGCGCACGTGCAGGTTGTGGTGGCCGTGGCGGCGGTAGGTGAGGCGGTGGATGAGCCACGGGTAGCCGTGGAAGTTGAACACGCAGGGCCTGCCGGTGGTGAACAGGGCGTCGTAGGCCTGGTCGGAGAGCCCGTGGGGGTGCTCGGCCTCCGGCTGCAGCCGCATCAGGTCCACCACGTTGACCACGCGGACCTTCAGGTCCGGGATGTGGCGGCGCAGCAGGTCGGCCGCGGCGAGGGTCTCCAGGGTGGGCACGTCCCCGGCGCAGGCCAGCACCACGTCCGGCTCGGCGCCCTGGTCGGTGGAGGCCCACGGCAGGATGCCCAGGCCCCGGGTGCAGTGCACCACCGCCTCGTCCATGGTCATCAGATCCAGCACCGGCTGCTTGCCGGCCACCACGACGTTGACGTAGTCGCGTGAGCGCAGGCAGTGGTCGGCCACCGACAGCAGGGTGTTGGTGTCGGGCGGCAGGTAGACCCGCACCACGGTGGCCTTCTTGTTCATCACCACGTCGAGGAACCCGGGGTCCTGGTGGGTGAAGCCGTTGTGGTCCTGCCGCCACACGTGGGAGCTGAGCAGGTAGTTCAGCGACGCCACCGGGCGGCGCCAGGGGATCTTGCGGGTGGTCTCCAGCCATTTGGCGTGCTGGTTGAACATCGAGTCGACGATGTGGATGAACGCCTCGTAGGAGTTGAGCAGCCCGTGGCGGCCGGTGAGCAGGTAGCCCTCCAGCCAGCCCTGGCACAGGTGCTCGCTGAGCACCTCCATCACCCGGCCGTCGGGGGCGAGGTTCACGTCGGTGGGCTCGATCTTGGCGCCCCACGTGCGGGAGGTGGTCTCGAACACCGCCGACAGCCGGTTGGACTCGGTCTCGTCCGGCCCCATGATGCGGAAGTCGGAGGGGTTGGCGGCCATCACGTCACGCAGGAAACGGCCGAGGACGCGGGTCGGCTCGGTGGTGGCGGCCGCGGGGGCCTTCACCTCGGCGGCGTAGCCGGTGAAGTCGGGCAGGGCCAGCGGGCGCAGCAGCTCCCCGCCGTTGGCGTGCGGGTTGGCGCTCATCCGCCGCTGTCCCCGCGGGGCGGCCGCGCGGACCTGCCCGGTGGGGGCGCCGGCGGCGGTGAACAGCTCCTCGGGGCGGTAGGAGCGCATCCAGCGTTCCAGCTGGTCCAGGTGCGCGGGGTCGTCGCGCACCCTGGACAGGGGGACCTGGTGGGCGCGCCAGGTGCCCTCCACCGGCAGGCCGTCCACCTCGCGGGGCCCGGTCCAGCCCTTGGGGGTGCGCAGCACGATCATGGGCCAGGGGTCGCGGGCGCCGGCCTTGATCTCGGCGATCTGGTCGAACACGGTGTCCAGGGTGGCGGCCATCATCTGGTGCACCTCGGCGGGGTCGTCGCCGGCCACCAGGTGCGGGCGGTGCCCGTAGCCCTCCATCAGCCGCAGCAGGTCGCGCTCGGGGATGCGGGCCAGCACGGTCGGGGCGGCGATCTTGTAGCCGTTCAGGTGCAGGATGGGCAGCACCGCGCCGTCGCGGGCCGGGTCGACGAACTTGTTGGCGTGCCAGCTGGTGGCCAGCGGCCCGGTCTCGGCCTCCCCGTCGCCCACCACGCACGCCACCACCAGGCCCGGGTTGTCGGCCGCGGCGCCGTAGGCGTGGGCCAGGGAGTAGCCGAGCTCGCCGCCCTCGTGGATGGAGCCGGGGGTCTCCGGCGCGACGTGGCTCGGGATGCCGCCGGGGAAGGAGAACTGGCGGAACAGCCGCCGCATGCCCGCCTCGTCCTGCGACACGTACGGGTACACCTCCGAATAGGTGCCCTCCAGCCAGGCGTGCGCCACCGCGGCCGGGCCGCCGTGCCCTGGGCCCATGATGTAGATCATGTCCTGGTCGCGTTCCCGGATGATCCGGTTCAGGTGCGCCAGGCAGAAGTTCAGGCCGGGGCTGGTGCCCCAGTGCCCGAGCAGGCGCGGCTTGACGTGCTCGGGCCGCAGCGGTTCGCGCAGCAGCGGGTTGTCCAGCAGGTAGATCTGGCCGACGGACAGGTAGTTGGCGGCCCGCCAATAGGCGTCGACATGCTCCAGCTCGCTCATACCTCAGAGCGTTCCCGTCCTCAGGAGGTTATTCCAGGGACCTTCGTCCCGCCGCCGGTCCCTCCTTGGTCCCGCCCCGGCCGCGGGCCGCCTCCCGGGAGGCGGCTACATTGGACGCCTATGACCGAACATCGTTCGGTTTGTTCGCCCGGTGTGAGGAGTGACCCCTATGTCAGCGCTGTACACCGCCATCGTCACCGCCTCGGGCCGTGAGGGCCGCGCCGTCTCCTCCGACGGGCTGCTGGACCTCACCCTGGCCCCGCCGGCCGAGCTCGGCGGCGACGGCAAGGGCACCAACCCCGAGCAGCTTTTCGCCGCCGGATACGCCGCCTGCTTCGCCAGCGCCCTGTCCCTGGTCGCCCGCCACCGCAAGATCGACGTCTCGCACGCCTCGGTCACCGCCGAGGTGGGCCTGGCCGGCGCCGCCGGCGGCCGTTTCGGCCTCCAGGTCACCCTGCGCGTCGAGCTGCCCGACGAACTGCACGGCGACCAGGGGAACGCCCTGGTGGAGGCCGCACACCAGGTGTGCCCCTACTCCAACGCCACCCGCGGCAACATCCCCGTGGAGCTGGTCGTCGAGTGACCGCCGCTGCGCCGGGGCCGAAAACCTGTTGCGGGATCGTCGGTGGGCGCCGCTAGGGTCGCCCCATGTCGACGGGGTCGCTCATCCACGCACGGGGACTGGTCAAACGGTTCGGCGCCTTCACCGCGGTGGACGGCATCGATCTGGACGTGGCGCCGGGGGAGGCGTTCGGGTTCCTCGGGCCCAACGGCGCGGGCAAGTCGTCCACCATGCGCATGATCGGGTGCGTGTCCATCCCCACCGCCGGCGAGCTGCGCATCCTCGGCATGGACCCCGTCGGCGACGGCCCCCGCATCCGGGCCAGGCTCGGGGTGTGCCCCCAGCTCGACAACCTCGACCCCGACCTCAACGTGCGCGAGAACCTCACCACCTACGCCCGCTACTTCGGCATCCCGCGGGCCGAGGCACGGCGCCGCGCCGACCAGATGCTGGAGTTCGTCCAGCTCGCCGACCGCGCCGCCAGCACCGTCGAGCCCTTGTCGGGCGGCATGAAACGCCGCCTCACCATCGCCCGCGCGCTCATCAACGAGCCCGACCTGGTGCTGCTGGACGAACCCACCACCGGCCTGGACCCCCAGGCCCGGCACCTGCTGTGGGAACGGCTGTTCCAGCTCAAACGCCGCGGCACCACCCTGGTCCTCACCACCCACTACATGGACGAGGCCGAGCAACTGTGCGACCGCCTGGTCGTCATGGACGGCGGCCGCATCGTCGCCGAAGGCTCACCCCGCGCGCTCATCGAGAACTACTCCACCCCCGAGGTGGTGGAACTGCGCTTCGGCGACCAGCGCCCCGCCGACGTCGCCGGCAAACTCACCGGCATCGGGGAACGCGTCGACCCCCTCCCCGACCGCGTCCTGGTCTACGCCCCCGACGGCGACGCCGCCGTCACCGAGGTCCACCGCCGCGGCCTGTCCCCCACCAGCGTCCTGGTCCGCCGCTCCACCCTGGAGGACGTGTTCCTGCACATCACCGGCCGCACCCTGGTCGACTGATGGCCGCCACCCGCCCCGCCGTCCACGCCGCGCGTGCCGCGGCGACCACGACCACCCGCCCCGCCTCCCCGCGCCGGAGCGGGCAGGGGACCACGGCACCCCTGACCGCGGCCGTCCCCGCAGGCGCGGGAGCGACCACCACGACCGGCGCCGGGGGTGAACGATGACCACCACAGCGGCCCGGCCCGGCGCGGGACCCGGTGAGGGCGCCCGGATCACCGGGGAGCACGGGGTGAGCTGGGTGTCCACCGTGGCCGTGCTGGAGCGCTACCTGACCCTGCACCGCAGGCTGTGGCGGGCGTCGGCGGCCTCCTCGATCCTGATGCCGCTGATGATCCTGCTGGGGTTCGGGCTCGGCGTCGGCGGCCACATCGGGCAGGTGGAGGGAGTCGACTACCTGGCGTGGATCGTGCCGGGCGTGCTGGCCTCCACCGCCTTCCAGGTCGCCATCGGCGAGTCCACCTGGCCGGTGCTCGGCGACTTCAAATGGGTGCGGGCCTACCACGCCATGCGCGCCACCCCGGTGCGGATCGCCGACATCGTCACCGGGTGGCTGCTGTTCGTCCTGCTGCGCGTGGTCTCCTCGGTGCTGATCGTGCTCGCCGTCACCGCGCTGTTCGGGGCGCTGCGCTCCCCCTGGGCGCTGGTCACGCCGCTGGTGTGCGGGCTGCTGGGACTGGCCGCGGCGGCACCCACCACCGGGTTCGCCGCCACCGTCACCCACGACAGCTACTTCGTGCTGCTGTTCCGGTTCGGCGTGGTGCCCGCCATGCTGTTCGGCGGGGTGTTCTTCCCCGTGGACCAGCTGCCCGCCGCGGCCCGGCCGATCGCGTACCTGTCGCCGCTGTGGCACGGGGTGGAGCTGCAACGCGCCGCCACCCTCGGCGCCGCGCCGCACTGGCCGGTCGCCGCGCACGTGGCCTACCTGCTGGCGGTGACCGCCGCCGGTGCCGTCTGGGCGCTGCGCGCCTTCCGCAACCGCCTCCAGGACTGATCGCCATGGTGACCACGATCATCGCCGCCCGCCTGTCCCCGTCCCGGGTCGGCGCCGTGATCAACCGCAACGTCGGCGTGATGCGCTCGGGCCCCCACTACTGGCTGATCCTGCTGTCGGGGTTCTGCGAGCCGCTGCTGTACCTGCTGTCCATCGGCGTCGGCGTCGGCGCCCTGGTCGGCGGGCTCAGCGTGGACGGCCGCACCCTGCCGTACGCCGCGTTCGTCGCCCCCGCGATGCTCGCGGTGTCCGCCATGAACGGCGCCCTGGCCGAGACCACGATCAACTTTTTCTTCAAGATGAAGTACCAGAAGACGTTCGAGGCGGTGCTCGCCACCCCCGTCAGCCCGATCGAGATCGCGGTCGGCGAGCTCGGCTGGGCGATGATCCGCGGCTCGGTGTACACCGGGGCGTTCCTGGTGCTGATGGTGGCGTTCGGCCTCACCTCCCCGCTGTGGGCGCTGGCCGCGTTCCCCGTCACCATGCTGGTGGGGCTGGCGTTCGGCGCCGCCGGCATGGCGGTCAGCACCCTGATGCGCGGCTGGCAGGACTTCGACGTGATGAACGTCACCCAGTTCGCCCTGTTCCTGTTCTCGGGCACCTTCGCCCCCGTGCAGGACTACCCGGCCGCCGTCCAGGTGGTGATCCAGGCGACCCCGCTGTACCACGCGGTGGAACTGGTGCGCGACCTGTGCCTGGGCGTCCCCGGCTGGGGGTCCCTCGGCCACGCCGCCTACCTGCTGGCGCTCACCGCCGCCGGGCTCGCGTTCGCCGCCGCCCGGCTGCGCAGCAAACTCCTCGTCTGAGGGGGACCGGCACGATCGCGATGCCGGTGGGGCGCTAGAGTCGGGCGGCGTACCGGCGCCCCCAGCCGGTCGGGGACGAAAGGGCCGGTTCCGATGGCGTGGTTACTGCTCGCGGCCGCGATCGCCTGCGAGGTGCTCGCCACCACCGCGCTGAAACTGAGCGACGGATTCACCCACAAAGGCTGGTCGGTGGCGGTGGCACTGGGCTACATCGCCTCGTTCGCCCTGCTCGCCCAGGTGCTGAAGATGAAGATGGAGGTCGGCGTCGCCTACGCCGTGTGGGCCGGTGTCGGCACCGCCGCCATCGCCGTCATCGGCGCCCTGTTCCTCGGTGAGAGCCTGACCCTGGCCAAGGTCTCCGGCATCCTGCTGATCATCACCGGCGTCGTCCTGCTCAACCTGGCGGGAGCCCACTGACACCCCGCCGGCCCCCGCAAGCCGGGGCTCGGACCGGAAGGCAAGGAGCGCGGCGATGATTCTGCACCTGGCGCTGGCCGCCGACTGGGACGCCGCGCGAAAGGCCGGGGAGTACCGCGTCTCCACCCTCGGCCGCACGCTGGAGCAGGAGGGCTACATCCACGCCTGCACCGACATGACGCAGCTGACCGGCGTCGCCGGCCGTTACTACGGCGGCGTCACCGAACCCCTGGTGGTCCTGGCCATCGACGAGGCCCTGCTCGGGTGCCCGGTGGTCCTGGAGACCCCGCCCGGCGCGGCGGAGCGGTTCCCCCACATCTACGGCCCGGTGCCGGTGACCGCGGTGGTGTCGGCCACGCCCTACCCCACGCCCGGCGCCTGACCGGTGGCCCGCCGGGGCCGCGGGCGACGGCGTGTCCGGGTTGCGGATGGTATCGAAAACGTGTTCCACTGTGGGGCATGCGTTTCGACGCTCTTCCCCTCGTCGCGGACGCCCCCGCGGCACGTCCGCGGATCGAGCGCCGGGCGGTGCGCCGGGCGCAGGGCGCGACCACCTTCTACGAGGTGGCGTCGCGCACCATCATCGACAAGGTCCCGCCCGCCCTCGGGCTGGGGGCCGCCTGGGCGGTCAGCCCCTACCGGGGGTGCGCCCACTCGTGCCTGTACTGCGCGGGGCGGCGCGGGCACCGCTACCTCGGGCTGGACGGCGAGCGGGACTTCGGCACGGCGATCGTGGTGAAGACCGACGCCGCGCGGCGGCTGCGGGCCGAGACGGCCAAACCCGGGTGGCGCGGTGAGACGATCGCCATCGGGCTGACCGGCGACTGCTACCAGGAGGCCGAGGCCACCTACCGGCTGATGCCGGGCATCATGGCGGCGCTGCGCGACACCGGCAACCCCTTCCAGATCATGACCAAGAGCACGCTGGTGCTGCGGGACGCCGAGCTGATCGCGCAGGCCGCCGAGGTCTGCGACGCGCGGGTGATGGTGTCGGTCGGGTTCGTGGACGACCGGCTGCGCCGCGCCGTCGAGCCGGGCGCGCCGAGCGCGCAGAAACGCCTGGAGCTGTGCGCCGAGCTCAACGAGCGCGGCGCCGCGTGCGGGGTGCTGATGGCACCCATCCTGCCGTGCCTGACCGACTCGGAGGACCAGCTCCGGGCCGTGGTGCGCCGGGTCGCCGAGACCGGCGCGGTGAGCATCACCCCGCTGGTCCTGCAACTGCCCCCCGGCGCCCGCGACTGGTACCTGCGCTGGCTCGCCGACGAACACCCCGCCCTGCTGCCCCGGTACACCGAGCTGTACGGCACCGGCCCCGTCGCCGCCCAGTCCTACCGCGACCGCGTCACCGCCCGCGTCACCGAACTGGCCCGCCTGTACGGCATCGGCGCCAGGCACCGCCCCTGGTCCCCCGCCCGCGCCGCCGACCGCCAGATGGCCCTGCTCTGACACCCGGCGCCCGGGGTGAGCACCGCCGGGCCTGGTGAGGTTCCCCGGCCGGACGACCCCGCAGGGCGCGCCGGTGAACGGACGCCCGGCGAGCTCGGCCATCCCCCCGGCTATCTCCTCGCCGGACCTGGGCGGCGCGTTCGGCCCGCTGCCGGGGGTGGGTCAGCCGGTGACGGCGGCCTGGTCGGTGGGGGCGACCGGGGTGGCCGGGTCGGTGGCCTCGGCGGAGGGAGTCGGGGTCGGGGTGGCGGTCTTGGGGGTCTGGGGAAGGGCGCTGCCCTTGCGCCACTGCTTGAAGGGCATCTGCCAGAAGCCCCAGCCGTTGTTCCACTCCAGCTCACGGTTGGTGCCGGTGATCTTGACGATGTCGCCGCGGTGGAAGTTGTCGTAGTACCACTTGGCCTGGTCGGGGCGGGCGTTGATGCAGCCGTGGCTGACGTTGGCCCGGCCCTGCGAGCCGACCGACCAGGGGGCGCTGTGGACGTACTCGCCGCTGCTGGAGATCCGCACCGCGTGGTTGACGATCTCCTTGTAGTAGCCGGGGTCGCCCTCCTTCTTGCCGGGCGAGATCATCGTGACGGGGTTGCCGCGCTCCATGGTCAGGTGGATGCCGTTGGTGGTGGTGTACTCGCGGGTGGTGGCCTTGCCGGCGCTGATCGGCATGCGCTTGACGACCTTGCCGTCCTTGCGCACCACCATCGTGTGGGAGCGCACGCTGACCGTGCTGATCCACGCGGCGCCGATCTTCATGGTGCTGGCGTAGTTCCGCACGCCGTACATGTCGGACGCGCCGCGCACGCCCTGCAGGTCGGCGTTGAAGGTGACCTTCTGGTGCGCCGCCCAGTACTTGGAGGGGCGGTAGATGACCTGGCGGTCGCTGATCCACCGCCACGCGCCGGTGTGCGGCTTCTCGGACGTCACCGTGAGCGCGCCCTCCACCGACTTCTTGTCCCGCACGTCCTGGTCGAACGTCACCATGAGCGGCATGCCGATGCCGAGGGTCTCGCCCTTGACGTTGGGGGTGATGTCGGCGATACGCAGCTGACGGGCCGGGGTCAGCGTCTTGAAGGCGCTGGTGACGGTGGCGGGGCCGCCCTCGCCGGCGGCCTTGGCGGTCACGGTGTAGGCGGCGGCGGGCTTGAGCCTGCCGGTGGACACCCAGCGGGTGCGGTCGGCGTTGAACTCCCCCTCCACCGGCTTGCCGCCGCTGGACACGCTGACGTCCTCCAGCGCGCCGCCGGTGGCGCTCACCACGACCGGCTTGTCGGGACGGACCTTGGCCGCGCCCTTGGCCGGGCTCACCTTGATGACGGGCGCCGGGACGGCGGGCGTGCTGCCGGCGCCCGGACCGGAGGAGGCGCCGGGCAGGGCAGGGCCGCCGCCCGAGCACGACGACACGGTCAGCAGCCCCGCCACCACCAGGGCGAGGGTGGCGATAGGTGTCCTGAGACGCTGACGAACGCCCCGCACGGTCACTTCTCCCCCAGTCGGCAAAGTCCCATGAAAAAAACCCTAATAGGCACGGGCACCGATACGTACATCTTTTGGGCGAGTTAGATCACATTTCGGCCACCGTGCGGGGCGAATGCGGACGTCAACGGGCCTGTGGCCTGGTCGGCGTCGCTTACGCCCTTTGTCAGTATTTGAGATGACTATGGCCTGCATATTGCCCTGGGAGCCCGCGAACTAACGATCACCGCGGCCGTGAAGCGGGCACACCGAATCCCGCGGCCCCCGCGACGGGGGTGCTCAGCCCTGGCGCAGCCGGTGGGTGAGGCCGGTGTGGCGGCGGCCGGCGCCGCGGGTGCGCACCGCCTGGCCGAGGGCGCGGCGCGAGCCGACCAGCACCACCAGCTTCTTGGCCCGGGTCACCGCGGTGTACAGCAGGTTGCGCTGCAGCATCATCCAGGCGCTGGTGGCCAGCGGCACCACCACCGCGGGGTACTCGCTGCCCTGGGAACGGTGGATGGACACCGCGTAGGCGTGCGCCAGCTCGTCCAGCTCGTCGAAGGCGTACTCGACGTCCTCGTCCTCGTCGGTGCGCACCGTCAGCCGGCCGTCCTCAGGGCGCAGGTCCACCACCACGCCGACGGTGCCGTTGAACACCCCGGCCGCGCCCTTGTCGTAGTTGTTGCGCAACTGCGTGACCTTGTCGCCGATCCGGAACACCCGCCCGCCGTACCGCCGCTCGGGCATGCCCTCCCGGGACGGGGTGAGCGCCTCCTGCAGCGCGGTGTTCAGGTTGCCCGCCCCGGCCGCGCCCCGGTGCATCGGCGCGAGCACCTGCACGTCGCGCCGCGGGTCCAGCCCGAACCGGCGCGGGATGCGCCGCGCCACCACGTCCACGGTCAGCGCCGCGATCTCCTCGGGCTCCTCGCAGGGGAACAGGAAGAAGTCGGACATGCCCTCCAGTACCGGGTGCAGGCCGGTGTTGATGCGGTGCGCGTTCACCACCACCCCCGACTTCTGCGCCTGCCGGAAGATCTGGGTGAGCCGCACCCGGGGCAGCACCTCGGCGGCCAGCAGGTCGCGCAGCACCTCCCCCGCCCCCACCGACGGCAACTGGTCCACGTCCCCCACGAACAACACGTGCGCGCCGGGCGCGACCGCCTTGACCAGCTTGTTGGCCAGCAGCAGGTCCAGCATGGACGCCTCGTCCACCACCAGCAGGTCGGCGTCCAGCGGGTTGTCCCGGTCGAAGGTGGCGTCCCCGCCGGGCCGCAGCTGCAGCAGCCGGTGCACGGTGGTCGCCTCGTGGCCGGTCAGCTCGGCCAGCCGCTTGGCCGCCCGCCCGGTGGGGGCCGCCAGCACCACCTTGGCCTTCTTGGCGCGGGCCAGCGCGACGATGGAGCGCACCGTGAAGCTCTTGCCGCACCCGGGGCCGCCGGTCAGCACCGCCACCTTGGACGTCAGCGCCAGCCGCACCGCCTCGGCCTGCTCGGCGGCCAGCTCGGTGCCGGTGCGCTCGCGCAGCCACCCGAGGGCCGCGTCCCAGTCGACCGACCCGAACGCCGCCAGCCGGTCGTGCCCGCCCTCCAGCAGCCGCAGCAGCGCCCCCGCCAGCGACAGCTCGGCCCGGTGGAACGGCACCAGGTACACCGCCGGCACCGTGCCGTCCCCGGCGGGCACCTCCTCGCGCACCACGCCCTCCTCGGCGGCCAGCTCCTCCAGGCAGGTGGCCACCAGCTCGGCCGGCACCTCCAGGATCTTCACCGCGTCGCCCACCAGGTTGGGCGCCGGCAGGAAGCAGTGCCCGCCGTCGGCGGCCTGCGACAGGGTGTACCGCAGGCCCGCCTTGACCCGGTCGGGGCTGTCGTGGGGGATGCCGACCGCCTGGGCGATGGTGTCGGCCGTCTTGAACCCGATGCCCCACACGTCGTCGGCCAGCCGGTACGGCTCGGTGCGCACCACCGTGATGGAGGCGTCGCCGTACTGCTTGAAGATGCGCACCGCGATGGAGGTGGACACCCCGACGCCCTGCAGGAAGATCATCACCTCTTTGATGATCTTCTGTTCCTCCCACGCCGCGGCGATCATCTTGGTGCGCTTGGGCCCGAGCCCCGGCACCTCCACCAGCCGCTCGGGGGCGCTCTCGATCACCTCCAGGGTGTCGAGACCGAAGTGGTCCACGATGCGCTCGGCCATCTTCGGCCCGATCCCCTTGATCAGCCCCGACCCCAGATACCGCTGGATCCCCTGCACCGTCGCCGGCAGCACCGTGCTGTAGGACCACACCTCGAACTGCCTGCCGTACCGCGGATGACTCCCCCACCGCCCCGTCAGCCGCAGACTCTCCCCCACCTGCGCCCCCAGCAACGGCCCCACCGCCGTCACCAACTCGTCCCCGCCCCGCTCCACCGCCACCCGCGCGATGGTGTACCCGGTCTCCTCGTTGGCGTAGGTGATGCGCTCCAGGACCGCGTCAAGAGAAACAGCAGGGAGACCGTCTGATCGAGTCGTCACAGAACCCCCCTGCGTCCAGAGCTTTCGCCAAAGGGTAGAGCAGCCGGAGCCCGCCCAAGAGATCGTCACCAAGGACGCGTCAGATGCGTGGGACGCGTCGATGGCAATATCGCTATGGCCGTGACCGGGTGCGGCTCATCCTGGGTGGAAGAGCCGCACCCGGTGTGGGTTCGGGCCAGTACCTCTCTGGCGTATCGGCCGATGTCAGGCGGCGGGGAAATCGGTGGCGGGTGCGCTGAGCGCCGTGGCGTCGAGGTTGGCTTGCAGGGCCTGGACCTTGGCGGTGGCGTAGGAGTGGGCGTCCGAGCCGAGCAGCTGGCGCAGCGGGCCGTCGCCGGCCACGACTTGGCTGATGATCGCTCCGGCGCCCTTGACCGGGTCGCCGAGCTGGCTGCCCTGGAGCTTGAGGTGGTCGGCGACCATCTGGCGGATGGCCGGGTAGTGCTCGGTGGTGCCGGCGGGCAGGGCGAGCGAGTCCTCGGTGAGGAAGGCGGTGCGGAAGTAGCCGGGTTCGACGATGGTGACCTTGACCCCGAAGTCCGCCACCTCGGCCGCGAGGGCCTCGCTCAGTCCCTCCAGCGCGAACTTCCCCGCGCAGTACAGGGCCCAGCCCGGAACGGCGGTCAGGCCCAGGACCGACGACACGTTGACGATGTGGCCGCCGCGCTGCTCGCGGAGGATGGGCAGCGCGGCACGGAGCACGTTCCACACGCCGGCGACCTGCACGTCGAGCATGTCGCGGACGTCGCGGTCGCTGGTCTCCTCCACCGCGGCCAGGAAGCCGTAGCCCGCGTTGTTGACGACGCGGTCCAGGCCACCGAAACGCTCGACGGTGTCAAGCACGGCCTGCTTGACCATCGCCTCGTCACGCAGGTCGACGGCGAGGGGGAGAAGACGTGAGGTGTCGACCCGGTCACCGAGCGCCGCGAGCAGCCGCTCGGGTGAACGCGTCGTCGCGGCGACGCTGTCACCGCGCTCCAGCAGCTGCTTGACCAGTTCGAGTCCCAGGCCGCGGGAGGTACCCGTCACGAACCAGATCGCGGGTCGTTCTGTGGGAATAGCCATGATCGTCCTTCTTGTCCAGGTGCCGGGGGCGGCCCCGAGCGGTCCTAGGGCCGGTATGCACCAGCGTGGTGCACCACGCCCGGCGCTGGACGCGCATATCGCGCCCTGCACGACCGCAGACAGCGCAACCTAGGACTCACAGGGCCAGGTGGGAACGCCCGGAATCGGCGACACTGGTCTGTGTGGCCGAGACCAACCGTGAACTGGCTGACTTCCTGAGACGAGCCCGCAGCCAGGGCGACCCCACGCGCGCCGGCCTCCCCCCGGACGGCCGCGCCCGCCGGGTGCCGGGCCTGCGCCGCGAGGAAGTCGCCCTCCTGGCCGGAGTGTCGACCGACTACTACGCCCGCATGGAACAGGGCCGCCCCATCACCCCCTCGCCCGCCGTCGTCGAAGCCCTCGGACGCGCCCTCAGGCTCGACGCCGCAGGACGGGCACACCTGCGTGACCTCATCGGAGTGACCCCGGCGCCGGCCCGGCAACGTCCCCGCGGCGTCCAGCGTGTCCGCCCCGGCCTCTACCAGCTCCTGGACGCCCTCGACGGCGAACCCGCCCTCGTCCTTGGACGCCGCACCGACATCCTCGCCGCCAACCGGATGGCCAAAGCGCTGTTCACCGACTTCGAACGGATGACCCCCCGGCACCGCAACTACGCACGCTGGATGTTCCTCGACGACGACGCCCGCTCGCTGTTCGCCGACTGGGAGGAGCAGGCGCGGGCCGCGGTCGAGAGCCTGCGCTTCGAGGCCGGCCGCGACCCCGGCGACCAGGCCACACACACCCTCGTCCAGGACCTGCGCGCACACAGCCCCGAATTCGACCAGTGGTGGGAGCAACACCGCGTACACCAGCGCACCCACGGCTCCAAACGCCTCCGCCACCCTCTGGTCGGGGAGCTGACCGTCGAATACGAAACCCTTTCCCTGCCCGGAGACCCCGACACGACCTTGTTCGTCTACACCGCAGAGGCAGGATCACCGTCGAAACGGGCTCTGGACCTCCTCGCGAGCTGGACACTCCCTGGCTCCGGCACCGAACACCAGCACCGACGCCGGCACGATCCCGCCCCAGAACAGTGACCACCCTGGAGTGTGAGGATCCCCGCGCCGCCCGCTGGCCCGCAATCCGGTACACGCCGCCGCATCAAGATTCACTCATGGTGGGCCCGAGGCTCATGCGGGCTGGAGGCCGACGAGCTTCCGGTGACACGAACCGGATCGCGAGACACTACGGAGGCGGCATCCTGCTGTTCCAGCCACTTGAGGATCGCTCGGTTTGTGTCTTCGGGCTTTTCCTGCTGGATCCAGTGACCGCAGTCCAGGCCGACCACTTCGACGTTGGGCACGAACTCTGTCAGGTTTTCGGACCTCGGGACCGCCAGGTCCCGGTCGCCGTAGATCATGAGGGCGGGCTGTTGGATGATCGGGTTCACGTCCGCCAGCAGACGCCAGTTGCGGTCGAGGTTCCTGTACCAGTTGATACTGCCCGTGAATCCCGATGATTCGAACGCGGCGACGAAGACGGCCAGTTCGCTGTCGCTCATGACGGGCTCGCCGAGCGGTGTGGCCGCCCTGGCGAGATTTATCAGCGCCATGCCCGGCTCAGGAGCCGCGAAGGGCACGCCCTTACGGTACATGTTGCGGAGGAACGGGAAGGTGTTGTCTTCGAATACGGCGTCCGCGACGCCCGGCTGCCGATTGAAGTGGACGAAGTAGAAGTCGCTGCCGAGCATGTCTTCCATGAACTCGATCCACGGCCTTTCTCCGCGCTCCTGGTAAGGCAAGCTCAGGCTGATCACCTTGTTCACACGGTTGGGGTGCAACAGGGTCAGTCCCCAGACGACGAACGCGCCCCAGTCATGGCCGACGAAGGTGGCGTCTTGGTATCCGTAGTGGTCGAGGAGCGCGACGAGGTCACCCGACAGGTGTTCGAGGTCGTAATCCGTCACCTCCGTCGGGCGGGACGAGGTGCCGTAACCCCGCTGGTTCGGTGCGATGACGTGGTAACCGGCTGCGGCGAGGGCGGGCATCTGGTGACGCCAGGAGAAGGCGTGCTCCGGCCAGCCGTGGCAAAGCACGATGGGCTTTCCCTCGTTTTCTCGGCCTGCTTCGAAGACTTCGAGTTCCACACCGTTGACCGGAATCAGGGTGGGCACGGGAAAATCGGTTGGATTGAGCATCGCGTGTTCCTCACGGTCTTTGCGGATGATCGGGTGACGAAAGTTCCCGAAGGTGGCGCCGGCGCACCTCTGATAGGCCCGGGTGTTCGCCTGCGGTCGACCTCGCCGGTGAGGTCATGTCGCCATCCTGCCGCCCGAAACCGGTCACCCCACGACCGGTTTCGTGTGAGAGTTTTGTCGGCGTGCGAACCGACCGGCTGGTGGCCATCCTCCTGATGCTGCAACGGCGCGAGCAGGTGACAGCGGCAGAGGTCTCCCGAGAGCTGGAGGTCTCCGAGCGCACCGCCCGTCGCGACCTCGACGCCCTGGCCATGGCCGGGGTGCCCGTTTACTCGGTGCAGGGCCGAGGTGGCGGCTGGCGCCTGGTGGGCGGCGCCCGCACCGACCTGTCCGGATTGACCGCGAGCGAGGCCCGCGCCCTGTTCCTGGTCGCCGGCCCGGCCTCGGCTGCGACGCCGGCCGTGAAAGCGGCTCTGCGCAAGCTCGTCCACGCCCTGCCGGAGCCCTTCCGCATGCAGGCCGAGGCAGCAGCGTCGTCCTTGGTCATGGACCCGCAACGATGGGGGTCGAGCCGGGTCGAGCACCGACCGCCTCGCTTCCTTGACGAACTCCAGGACGCGGTGATCCGCGGCGTCCAGGTGCGGCTCGGCTACGTCGACCGCAACGGCGCCGAAACCGAGAGAACCGTCCACCCGCTGGGCATCGTCGCCAAAGGCCCGACGTGGTACCTCGTCTCCACCACCGAGACCGGCCGACGGACCTTCCGGATCGACCGCGTGTCATCCGCCGACCCGACCGGCGATCCCGTGCACCGGCCCGAGGACTTCGACCTCGCCGAGAGCTGGCGAGAGATCGCCGACGAGGTCGACCGCAAACGAACACCGCTGATGGTCCAGGCGGTCTGCGCTCCCCACGGGATCGGCATACTCCGGATGGGGCTCGGCGCTCGGCTCGAGGTGGGAGGTTCCACGACCGACGGCCGCATCGAGGTCGTGATCCGCGGCCACGACGAGTACACGCTCGCCGGCGAGCTCGCCGGGCTGGTCGAATGGCTCGAGGTGACCGGCCCTCCGGGTGTCCGAGACCACCTGGCCTCGATCGGCAACGCGCTCGTCGAACGCTACCGCTGAGACCGTCCCATAACCCGACCAAGTACGTCGGAAAGGGGCAGTTGCCTGACCGTAGGAGGGTGGTTTGCTCCGGTGATTACGCTGTAGTGAATCCTGCTGCCCCTGTGTGATCGGCGCGGGCGGCGGCGAGCCCGCCGGACACTTCGGGCGCGGTGAGCGGTTCGAGGTCGTCGCCGAGTACCGCGGCGGTTTCGTGGACGGCGCGCGACAGCTCCCGTGCTTCTGGGGCTGACCGGCCCGCGATATCTTGATGCGCTCGCCGGTGGTGTGGTCGCTCCATCGCGCCACGACCAGGACCTCTCCCACTTGTGCTGATAGTCCCGGCCCTTATCCGGTGGCTGCGGCCAGGCCGGCCGAGCGCTGTGCTTCGTCGGCTTCGGCCAGGGCTCGGTACACCGAGGCGACCGACGCGTGCTTGCCCGCACTTGCCCGCGATCTCCGGCACCGGCACCCCCCGGTCCCCGATCCGGATCGGACTGCCAGGCGAGACCTCGACGGCTGCCGCGGCGACCGCTGGGCCCTGCTTGCAGGATTTTCCTGGGTTCCGGTCGGAAGGGATCGCGACATCAAGATCCTCGCGGAGCGCGGGCACATGCACGAACCGCGCAGTGTGATACTTCGCAGCGCGCCGAGCGGGATCTGGTCCACGATGCCCGGCTGCGGGTGGATCTCGATGGCGCCCAGCATGTCCAGGGTGTCGGCTCGGCCCCACGGATTGGTGGCGTGTCCAGCGAGCAGCGACGACACCGAGGGTGGGGCGGCCGAGTCGATCGCTGATGGCCCCATCGGTGGGGGCACCGGGACGTTGCCGGTCCCAGGGCCGCTCTGTCGTTCCACGGTCACGAGCACGGGCTGTGCGCCCGAGCTGATCCCCTGAACGAAATCGTTGCCTCGCACAGGCCCTTCCGCTGAGTCGGACCGGCCAGGGATTGCAGGATCGTCTTCTTCGCGGTGCCCGTACTGACGTTGATCGCACCGCATGAACGGATGGATTGTCCCACCGCGCATAGCGTTTGACCGTCCATGCCAGAAAGGGCCGGGAAACGGTGTGTCAACGGGTTCTCCGGTTAACATGCAAGGCGTGTGGACTTGGCGCCCGGCTCGATCGATTCCGATCGGACCCGGCGGCGAGGGTTGGAAGTCGCCATAAAAGGGAGAAACGGTATGGGCTTGAAAAAATTGACCAGATACTGTGCTGCGTTAGCATTGTTGGCGGGCGCGAGCGTGGTGGCAGCCTCTCCAGCACAGGCCGCATCGACGATCTGCGTCGTCGTTGTGACCAGCTGCACTACAGGCTCAATTCCGGCCAGCTCTGAGCACTGGATCTACTATTACTACGACTCCGGTGTCAGCGCGTCTGGCTGCAGCGCCCGTATTCGTGACACAGGCACCAACGCGATCGTCTACTCGGGTCGAGTCGGCGTGATTTCCCATAGGTCCGGGTACGTTTACGGCCTTTACGGCCGCTACCGAATGGAGATGTACAACTGCGGCAACGGCTCGGTCGGATACCTCAAGAACAGCATCCCCTGACCCGTACACTTAGGGCCTGAGATCTTTGAGTCGGACCACCGGACCCTACCCACCGGAATGCTCGCCGTCGCCGGCCTGGTGGGCTCTGGTACCGCGCGGCCAGAAGGCGTACGGCGTCTACATCGCTCCCGGCACCGGCTACCGCAACAACAGCACCGACGGCGTCGCGACCGGCGACCAGCCCGAGGGGATGTACGCCGTCCTCGACGGTACGCACCACAACGGGGGCCGCCGAACTCCAGCACCACCAACGGCACCGCACATCACGTGAGATCCGGCCGGACGCCATCCCGTGGCGCCCGGCCGGGGGGCGAGTGCGAGCGCGCACCTCACATTCCCCTGGGCGGCCCGGTCCACGTGCGGTCGCGACCGCACTGGCCGCGACCGTACGCGAATGTCGATCTTCTACTTCTTGGTGGGTTTGGCGGTGACCAGCGGCAGGGAGACCGACGTGCCGGCCAGGTCGACGGTGACCTTGGCCCCGGTGCCGGGTTCGACGTCCTCGCCGGACTCGTTGCCGCTCACGTCGCGGTTGAAGTCGTCGTTGGTTCCGGTCAGCACCAGGCCCAGCCGGTGCCCCGCCTTGAACTCGTAATCCTGCGGCAGCATCGACCAGGTGATCTGGTACGACTTACCCGGCGTCAGCGGTGCCTGGCGGCTCAGCGACTTGTGGTTCTGCGCGTCCAGGATTCCGCGGGTGACCACGTTGAAGCCGGAGGTCGCCGTGTTGTCGCCTGCCCTGAGGTAGCAGCCGTCGTCCTCGGCCGTGCTCTGGCCGACGCAGGATTCGCCGCCGATGAACTTAAGGCCTTGCGCGGCCGTCAGGCTGTTCTCGCGGTAGTCGATCCGGGTGTCGGTGCCGTAGTCGACGAGCAGGACGCCCAGGTTGGCGGCCGGCTTGTCCAGCTTGAGGCGCAGGCTCGCCGATGGCGTTCCGGACAGCCGCATCGCGTTCTTCAGCGGCGGGGTCAGGTAGGCCAGCCGGTGGGGGTTGGGGGTGGCGGGGGTGTCGGCCATCGCGACCTCGGTCTGGGCGACGTCGAGGTAGCTGCCGGTGCCGGTCGAGGGAGTGCGGCCCAGGGAGCCGTCCTGCTGCGGCCTGAAGGTCACCTTCCGCGTCGGTGCCGGCCAGTCGGCCTGGGTGACCCACCGGTCCGGGCCGAGCTGCACATCGACGCGCGGCCGGCGCATGACGTCGTTGGCCACGCCCATCAGTTCGTGGTCGAACCACTGGTGCAGGGTGTCGACCCACGCCTCACGGCGGGCCCAGAACGGCTCGAGATGCCCGTACTGCGTCACCCACCTCTTGTGCCGCACGTCGCGGGGCAGCTTGACCCACCACTCGGAGAACTGGCTGCCGATCACGTTGCGGTCCTGCATGCCCATCACCGAGAAGACGCTGGCGCGGATGTCGCGCGCCTTGGAGATCGACCCGTCCCGGTAATCGCGCTCGTGCCAGTAGGCGTTGTAATTGCCGGTGGCGTCGTCGGAGTCTTCGCGCATCTTCTGACGCACCGCCGCACACTTCTCGAGCGGATCCTTGTCGACCCGCTCGGCCTGCCACGCCGCCGCGTCCTTGAACCAGGTGAGGACGCCGTTGATGCGCGAGTTCTCGTATCCGCTGGTGTAGCCCGCGATGTTCACGATCGTCGCCAGCCCTTGCACGCCGGTGCCGGCGACGGCGGCGCCGAGCGCGCCTTCGTAGGAGTGGCCGATCATCCCGGTCCGTCCGGTGGTCCAGGTGGCTTTGACCGGGTCGCCCTGGTCGTCGTAGGCACTCGCCCGGCCGTTCAGCCAGTCGACGACCGCCTTGCCGCCCAGCACGTCGGCGGCGCCGTAGGAGGCCGGGCAGCCCTCGGACAGCCTGGTGCCGATCATGTCGACGGACACGAACGCATACCCGCGCGGCACGAAGTAGTTGTCGTACCACATCGGGAACTTCGTCACGTTCCCGTTCGCGTCGTAGGTCTTCTTTTCGATCTCGTAGCCGACGCCCGGCTCGTCGTAATACGGGGTTTCCTGCATGATCACCGGGACCTTGAGCCCGGAACCGGACTCCTTCGGCCGGATGATGTCCACCCGGATCAGATCCTTCTTGCCGTCGCCGTCGCCGTCGCTGTCGACCGGCGCCTGCACCCGGACGTGCTCACGGATGGCGTCGGCGTAGGAGAAGACCGGCTGCGTCACCCCATCGGAGATCTTGATCTTCGGCTCGGCCGTCGCGGACGCGGCGGGAGCACCGGCGATCACGAGCGCGGTCGTGAGGGTGACTGCGGCGAGAGACGTTCGCCGTCGCGGGGTTGACATGTGCGCCCCTTCCAGGGTCGGTTGCTGTCATCGGTGCGGCCATCGCCGGCGCCATGCGACCGGTTCCGCTTGTCAGCGCGGGTGTCCTGGCCAGATCAGCGGGATCCGCGTCGGCCGGCGAGGCACACGGAGGTGACGGCGAGCGCGCCGCCGGACAGTGGCAGGCTCGTCGTGGCGCGGGCGAACGGTGAGGGTGCGACCGGCGGTGGCCTTGGTGCCGCGTGAGAGCAGCGGGCAGCCGATGGAGCACGCTTTGCGCTGAAGGTTTCCGCCTGACGGCGCCGGCAATGGGACCTGGTGCCCGGCCGGGCAGGTCACGGTGCTGTCAGCGGCCTTCGACACCCCGTCAAGCGGCGCCGAGGGCTTCGGTGATCTTGCGGGTCATCTCCGCCACGGTGGGGCTGGGCTGGCCCTGGTGAGTCCGGGCGGCTGCGTCGACGGCAACGAGGACGGTGCGGCGGAAGTTGTCGGCCTCCGCTGAATCCTGCTCCTTGAGCAGGCTCACGGCTGCGGTGAGGGCCGGCAGCACCTGGTCGGCGATGGCGGCTACCGACTTGCTGTCCAGCTTCATGTCCTTGGGGTACTCGGAGAGCACGTGCCCGACCAGCCCGGTGGCGGAGGACAGCGCGATGGAGCCCTCGGTGGCGGCCTTGTGGGGTTTGCCGGCGGCATCGGCGGCGGACATCAGCGTGACGGCGCCGTAGGCGGCGGTGCGCAGGGTGAGCGTGTCCTGGTCGGTCAGCGTGACGGACATGATGGTGTGCTCCTTGAACTGTTCTGACGTTCGATCGAATGGGCGGATGGTGAAACGCGTCCCGGTGGTGCCCAGGGCATCTCGATTGCTGAGGCCGGGCCAAGCCCAAGCCCGCGCGGAGAGGTCGACGGTTCGGCCGCCAGGGGCCGGCCGTTGGATCGAGGCCGGGCGTACCGGGGTGCGGGCTCGGTGTCAGTTGTCGATCGCCTGGTAGAGCGTGGTCCAGAAGTCGTGCATGAGCCGTATCGAATGCGGGGCGGACGCCCCGACCTGGGTGAGCAGGATGCCGGTGAGCTGGTTGGCCGGGTCGGCGTACGTCGAGGTGCCGCTGCCGCCGTCCCAGCCGAACTGGCCGATGGGTGCGTAGTCGCCGCGGTGGGTGCGTACCGCCATCCCAAACCCCCAGCCGCCGTGCTGCCCCTGACCGAACGACACATGGACGTTGTCGACGGCCATGGCGTGCCGGGCGGCCTGCTGCTCGGGGGTCAGGCGGTTGGTGGTCATCAGCTCGACGGCGGGCCGCGACAGGACCCGCTCGCCGCCGTGCATCCCGCCGTTGAGCAGCATCCGGAAGTAGGCGTGGTAGTCGTCGGCGGTGGAGACCAGCCCGCCGCCGCCCTGGAACGCCGGAGGCCGGCTCCACCGTCCGCCCGCGGGCTCGTCCCACACGTGGAACTCGCCGGTCTGGGGGTCGGGCGCGTAGAGGGTCGGAAGCCGGTCGATCTTATCGTTGGGCACGTGGAAGGCGGTGTCCTTCATCCCCAGCGGATCGAAGATGCGCTCGCGCAGGAACTCCTCGAACGACTGACCCGTGACCCGGGCGACGAGCACGCTGAGGACATCGTGGCTGATCTGGTACTGCCAGCGCTCGCCGGGCTGGTACATCAGCGGCAGCTCGCTCAGGCGGCGCATCCACTCATCCGGCCCGGGCATCGGCTCCGGCAGGTTGGGCGTGAGCCCCTGCTCGAAGACCGCGCCCATGATCGGGGTGCCCAGCGACGTCATGTCCATGCCGAGCCCGAACGTGGAGGTCAGCAGGTCCCGTACCGTGATCGGCCGCCGCGCCGGCACGGTGTCGTCCAGCGGGCTGTCGATCCGCTTCAGCACCTGCCGGTCGGCGAGCTCGGGCAGCCACGGATCCACCGGGTCGTCCAGCCGCAGCCGGCACTCGTCCAGCAGGACCATCGCCGCCGCCATCGTGACCGGCTTGGACGTCGAGGCCATCCGGAAGATCGTGTCCCGGCTCATCGGCGCGCCACCGTCACGCCGCATCGCCCCGATCACCTCGACGTGCGTCTCGTCGCCCCGGCTGACCAGGGCGACAAGCCCGGGAATCTTCCCCGAATCGACATGCCGCGCCAGCACCTCACGCAGTCTGTACAGTCCACGCTTGGACAAGCCGCTGTCGCTCTGTCCCATCATGAATCTCCTTGCCTCAAGTGTTCGATCTCTGCGAGACCCGTCCCGGCGTGCCGCTCATGGGCTTCCATGAGCGGCACGAGGGCCGGGGGTGAGCTCGGCGTGGCCCAGTTCGCAAGCCCGCAGACCGCGATCGCTGAACCGTTCATGGCGTCAACCATCGCCGACCGCACTGACGCCGGGCCGTTGCCGTCCTGACGCCGCCGCTGACATGGCACCGCACGGTCGACGGCGGGCGCGATGACGGTCATGCCCGGCTGCACCAGCGGTCGAGGGCCGCGTGGGCGGGCTGCCATTGGGTGGTGTAGGCGGCGCGGGCGGGCTCCGGCAGGGTGGCGAGCACGCTCGCGGTGGTCTGCGGGTCGGCGTTTTCCAGCAACCACGGCAGCAGCCGGGGCGCGTCGGCGCCGACCCGTCGGCCGTGGATCTGGTCGAAGGCCGCCCACTGCCTTGCGGTGAGAGCTCGCCGGATGAGCGGAATCGCCGACCGGCTGCACGTTTCCCAGGCGCGGGTCAGCCAGGCGCCAACCGCCGCCAGATCCGCCTGACCCCGCTCGGCCGCCAACTCCGCGACGACCTGCGACCGGCCTACGCGGGCCTGCGCGACAGCCTCGAACGCGCCCACCTGGCGGCCCGCGGCATCACCCACGTCATGCTGGTCTGCTGGCTGCCGGTCGAAGAACCCGACCTGACGGTGGGCCCGGTCCTGCGCCGATCCGCGGGTGGTGGCCGTGGCCGCCGAACACGAACTCACCCGGCGCACCTCCGTCTCGCTGGAGATGCTCGCGGACTTCCAGCACAGCGACGCCCCGTCGAGGCCGGACTACTGGGCCGAGGGCTTCGTCCCGTCTCACACCCGCTCAGGACACCGGATCGAGCGCGGCCCCTTGGTACACAACGCCGAGGAGATCCTCACCCTGGTCAGCACCGGGGAGCTCGTCAACCTCTTCCCCGCCCACATGATGCGCTATTGGGGCCGGCCCGACATCGCCTACCTGCCCGTCCGGGACATCGACGCCCTGTCGTACGCACTGGTGTGGCGTACCGAGACCGAGAACGACCTTATCCGGGCGTTCGCCCGAGTCGCCGCCGGCGTCGGCACCCTTGCCACCTGAGCCGCGCATCCTGGGCACGCCGCGGTGGTCACGACATGCCGACGAGTTTCCCGTCCTGCCTGGGCGGCACTACCGCTGGCGGGCCCGCGCAGATGTACGCGATAATCATCGGATGGCGAAGTCGCGGTCGTGGGCCTCCAGCCGGACGAGAGGTGTAGCCGCTTTGGGCCGATAGATCGTTGGCTTGATACACCTGCTGCTACGGCGTAGTCGCGGGCGGGGATGTTCGGGGGGATGTGAGGGTGTCCCACGCCGCCAGCGCGCAGTCCACGACGGTCTCCAGTCGTCCCCGGTCTGCTCCGTCGCGGGATTGGACGGCCATGCCCTGCAGGACGGTGGCGTAGAAGCCGGCGACGGCGTCGACGTCCGTGCCGTCCGTCACGTCGCCCTCCTCGATTCCCCGTTCCAGCCGCCGCCGGAACGACTGTGGCACGAGCGCGCGGCGTTCGGCGAGAAAGCTCCGCAGCCCGGCGTTCGCGGTCGTGCCGGTCAACGCCGCCAGCACCACCATGCAGCCCGGCGGCGTGGCCGGATCGACGAACCTGTCGGCGCTGACCCGCAGCACGCCGGCGATGCCCTCCCGGGCGGTCGCCGAGGCCTCAAGGCAGTGCAGCGGCTTGGCGCCCTCCGTCGTCCCGTACAGCTCGACGGCCTCGCGGAACAGCTGCTCCTTGGAGCCGAAGCCGGCGTAGATGCTGGCGGAGGCGATGCCCATGGCGGTGGTGAGGTCGGACATCGAGGTGCCCTCGTAACCGTGCTCCCAGAACGCCAGCATCGCCTGGCGTAGCGCCAGGTCCCGGTCGAAGCCACGCGGCCTGCCTCGTCCCGCCATGCCCGCCACCTTTCTTTGCCGATTGACCAAGATATCCCTTGACCGGCCCGGCCGCCCCCTGGTACCCATTTCTTTGCCGATCGACAAAGAAATGGGGACGACGTGACGGAACTGACCGGCAAGGTGGCGCTGGTGACGGGCGGCAGCCGGGGCATCGGGGCGGCGATCGCCCTGCGACTGGCGGAGGACGGGATGAACGTGGCCATCACCTACGTCAACGCCGACGGGGAGGCTCAGGCGGTGGCCCGGCGGATCGAGACCGGCGGCGGCCGGGCACTGGTGGTCAAGGCGGACTTCGCCGACGCGCACGCGGCGGTCGAGGCGGTCGAGCGAACCGCCAGGGAGTGGGGCCGGATCGACGTCCTGGTCAACAACGCGGCCGCGTTCGTCAACGCGGAACCGGGACAGGTGACGCCCCACGAGGTGGACCGCGTGCTCGCGGTCAATGTGCGGTCGGTCTTCCTGGCCTGCCAGGCGGCGGCCCGGCACATGGGCCCGGGCGGTCGCGTCGTCAACATCGGCACCTGTGTGACCGAGCGCGTCCCGGGGCCGGGGATGACCTTGTTCGCGATGAGCAAGTCCGCGCTCACCGGCCTCACCAAGGGACTGGCCCGCGATCTCGGTCCGCGGGGGATCACCGCCACCGTCATCCATCCCGGCCCGATCGACACGCACGCGAACCCCGCCGACGGGCCGCAGGCGCCCGGTTTCAGCCGCATGACCGCGCTCGGCCGCTACGGCACCGTCGACGACATCGCCGCCACCGTCGCACACCTCGCCGGTGAGGGAGGCCGCTACATCACCGGGTCCGCCATCAGCGTCGACGGAGGCTTCGCCGCCTGACCCGGGGCTCCGTCCCCCAATCGCGAGCCGGTGCCGGCGGTGGGGTGGGACTTCGGCTCAGGCGGCGGCGCCCGGCTGGAAGCGCGTCATCGAGGCCCGGGGCAGGTGACCGCGAGCGCTTCCGGGACGGGGTCCTGGCGCGGGCGGCGGTGGCGGGCGACCATGGGGGCCATGGAGAACGTTCCCGAGTGGTTCGTCACCCTGGCCGAGGAGTTACTCGCCGTGCCCTCGGTGGCGGGCCGCCCCGCCGATCTGCACCGGGCCCTGGACCTCGTGCTCGACTTCGCCGGGCCCGGCTTCACGGTGGAGCGGTTCGAGTCGGGCGGCAAGCCGAGTGCGCTGGTCTACCCCGCCTCGGCGGCGCGCCCGCGGTTTCCGGTGATCCTCAACGCGCACCTGGACGTGGTACCGGCGCCGCCGGAGCTGTTCGTTCCGCGCCGCGAGGGCGATCGCCTGTACGCCAGAGGCGCCCACGACATGAAGGTGTCGGCGCTGGTGATGGCGTGGGTGTTCCGCGAGTCGGCCGCCGGCCTGCCCTATCCGGTCGCGCTGCAACTCGTCACCGACGAGGAGGTCGGGGGACGCGACGGCACGCTGCACCAGCTCCGGCAAGGTGTCATCGGCGACTTCGTCGTGATCGGCGAGCAGAGCGGGCTGCGCGTGGTGACCGACTCCAAGGGCATGGTCGTGGCGAACCTGCGGGCCACCGGTCGCGGCGCGCACGGCGCCTACCCCTGGCTCGGCGACAACGCCCTGCTCAAGCTGATGCGCAGCGTCGGCAACCTGCTGGCCCGTTATCCGGTCGCCACCGAGGAGGTCTGGCGCACGACGGTGAACCTCGCGCGGGTCGAGACACCCGGCGCCGCCCGCAACCAGGTCCCCGCCGTGGCCGAGGCATGGCTGGACATCCGCTTCCCGCCCGAGGACGGCGACCTGGACGGCCGGACCACCCAACAGGTCGCCGAGCACCTGCGGGGCTTCTGCGAGCCCGGCGTCATCCCAGTCGTCGATCACGTCGACCCGCCGCACCACGCCGATCGCGACCGCCCCGAGGTGCGCGCGCTGCGCGCGGCGGCGAAGCAAGAGGGCTACGACGCCCCCTTCCTGCGCAAGCACGGCGCCGCCGACGGGCGGTTCTACTACGAGCGGGGCGTGGACGCGGTGATCTTCGGCATCGGCGGCGACGGCCAGCACGGCCCGGACGAGTACGCCGACCTGGCGACGGTGATGCCGTACCACCGAGCGCTCACGGCATTCCTCCACGCCCGCTGACCTGCCGGTCCCAGAGAGACGGCCGGCGTCGAAGCCGCCGCGAAGACGGCCGGCGTCGAAGAGAAGGGCAGCTCGGAGGCCGCAGGCGTCGGCACATCCGCGGGCGCCGAAGACCGTTACGGCACCTCCTGCGGCAGAGCGTTCCGTGGATCAAGCCTTTACCCGCGTGCCGGCGTGGTGCTCGAGGGGACGGGGGACTCTCCCGTGCACACGCTGGTGCGTGCGGCGAAACCCAAGAATCCCCAGCGCGGCGAGCAGGTGCCCGGCCGGCCAGGGCCTCGGCCCACCGGCGCCCTGGCCGCCGGCAAGACCGCCTTCATCGTCCCGGTTCACCCCCGGAAGTCATCCCCCTGCCACCGGCACGGGCCGGACTTCAACCCGCTGACGCGCACCGCTCCCCCCGTTGGATGCCCGGCGCTACGATGAGCGGCCGTTGATCGGATCGTTCAGGAAGGGCATGCCGGTGGACTTCGGGGTGCTGGGGGTGCATGCGCATCCGGACGACGAGGCGATCTGGACGGGCGGGACTCTCGCCAGGTACGCCGACGAGGGGGCCAGGACCGGCGTCGTCACGTGCACCTGGGCCGGGGGTACCCGGCGGGCCGGGGAACTGGAGCGTTCTCTGGACATCCTCGGTGCGGGCGGACCACGGCTGCTCGGCTACGCCGACGCGCGCAAGCCTGAGTCGGCGCCCGGCAGTCCCCGCTTCGTGGACGTGCCGCTCGACGAGGCGGTGGGACGGGTGGTCGAGCACATACGGGAGTTCAGGCCCGACGTCGTGCTCACCTTCGACGGGTACGGGTCCTCGGGGCATCCCGACCATGTGCAGGTGCATCGGGTGACCATGGCCGCGGTCGAAGCGGCCGGCTACGACCAGCTCTACCCGGACGCGGGCGATCCCTGGCGTCCGCGTGCGCTCTATCTGGTGACCGTTCCGCGATCTGTGGTGATCTCACACTGGCAGGCGGTGTTCGGAACGCCTCCTGAGCCGGGCATGACACTGCCGGGCGTCCCCGATGAGCAGGTCACCACCCACCTCGACGTCGAGCGGTGGGCCGAGCGCAAGTGGGCGGCCATGCACGCGCACGAGTCCGAGGTCGGACGCGGCGCGTCGATGACCTTGCTCACGGCACTGCCGGAGCAGGCCCGGGCCCAGATGCTGGCGAACGAGTGGTACCGGCGCGTCTGCTACACCGGTGCCCGGGAGACCACCCTCGCAGGGGGTTGAGCTTGCACGCGGTGCACCGCCGAACCCTTGTGCCTGCCGCACAGTGCCCCATGATCCCAGAGGGGATCATGGGGCACTTGTCGCCGCGTCGCCGTGATTCAGGGACGTGAGTCGAATGCTCGGCGACTTCCCAGAAGGGTTTCCCCGGCCATCACGGTGAAGGTGAATCCGGCGCTCGTCGGACGGCGCAACGGGACGTCGCACTTGATCCGGCGCAGTGCCTCGTTCCTGCTGAGGCCGAGCCCCTGCGCGATGAGCCGGTCCGGGCGGACCGGTACCGGATCCTCGAAGACGACCTCCACCTGGACCGGCCACGCCTGGTCGAGCGGTGCCGGCGAAGTGTCCAGCCGCCAGGCCCCCGTCCAGTCCAGGGTGAAGCGGTTGCGCCGGGCGAAAAACGGATCCAGCAGCGTGGCGGCCACCAGTCCCGGATCGTTGACGCGGTAGCCGTGGAGCTCGGCGGGATCGAAGGATCTGACCGGCGCTCGCTCGTGCACGGTGAGCTTGCTCGTCCGATCGCAGGACACGCAACGGACCAGCAGCCACACGTCCAGCAGCTTGCCGTTGGCGTTGACGCGGAACCTGCCCTCGCCGGTGGTGGCGGACTCCGACCGGCAGTCCACGCACCGCGACGACAGCAGAGGCAGCCTGGTCCGGCGAACGACCCAGGGCAGCACGGTATGAGGTTGTGAAGACATGAGCTCTCTAGACCTGACACGAGGCCGATCACGCGCGGCCTCAGACGCTGCATGGCCGGGCGCACCTGGGCAGCCCGGCGGAGCCGGCGGGAGGGCCGGCTTGGAGGTGAGCGGTAGAAGGTGTCAGATCTGAAGAGCGGGCGGGGTCACGCGGTTATGTCCTCTGTCCTCACGGCGGTCGGGGCCGCAGGCAACCTACGGGAACGCGCAAGGACGGCTCAAACGGTTTTCCGCGGCCTCTTCACCTTGGTGGAAGGCGATGGTGGCGTCGAGTGGCGGTCGCCGGTGTCCACAGGGCCGGCGGGACTCCGCGTCACCTCGGGGTGAGGACGCAGAACTCGTTGCCTTCGGGGTCGGCCAGCACCGTCCACGGCACGTCGCCCTGGCCGACGTCGCTGTCGGTGGCGCCGAGGGCCCGCAGCCGGGCCACCTCCGCCGCCTGGTCGTCACCGGGGTACGGCCGCAGGTCCAGATGGACGCGGTTCCTCACGGTCTTCACGTCGGGTGTGCGCAGGAACTCCAGGTACGGGCCGACGCCCTTGGCCGAGCGCAGCGTCGCGTGGTCGCCGGTCACCTCGTGCAGGGTCCAGTCCATCGCCTCGCCCCAGAACCGGGCCATGGCCCGCGGGTCGGCGCAGTCGACCACCACCGCGGCGATCGGCCCGGTGTCCCGGTAGATCTCCCGAGGCTCCAGCACGCAGAACTCGTTGCCTTCGGGGTCGGCCAGCACCGTCCACGGCACCTCGCCCTGGCCCACGTCGGCGGGCGTCGCGCCGAGCCCCCGGAGCAGCGCGACGAGTTCGGCCTGGTGGGCCGCGGAGGTGGTGGCGAGGTCGACGTGCACGCGGTTCTTCACCGTCTTGGGGTTCGGGTCGCGGACGACGTCGATGCAGACGGCGGCGGGGTCGGGGTAGACGAAGCCCACGGGTTCGAGGTTGGTCACACCGGGCCCCTCGCTGGAGACACCCCAGCCGAGCGCCTGGGCCCAGAACCGGCCCACCGCGGAGTCGTCCCCGGCCTTCATGTGGATCTGCACAAGCCTTGTCGCCATGGCGCCGATCCTATGCCCGCGCTGATCAGGGAACCGCCGGGGGCGCACACCCGCCACGCACGGCGGAGCGGTGATCCCAGCGCGGCGCGAGGGACGTGCGGCCCGTGGAGGGACGTGGCGGGTATTCTCCTGCGAACGCGTGCGCACGGATCACGCGGGCGGGAGGGTCGGCGATGGTTCTGGAGGGCACGGCGCGGGCGCTGCTGCGCAGGGTGGCGGGCGAGCAGGTCGAGGCGCGGGTGCCGTCGCTGGTGGCGGCGGTGCTCAGGGACGGCGAGACGGTCTGGTCCGGCACCCGGGGCGAGGTGGACGGCGCGCCGCCCGGGCCGGGCACGCAGTACCGCATCGGGTCCATCACCAAGAGCATGGTCGCCACCGTGGTGATGCGGCTGCGCGACGAGGGGCTGCTGGACCTGAACGACCCGCTGGACAAGCACCTGCCCGGCACACCCGTCGGCGAGGTCACCGTCGCCCAGTTGCTGGCCCACACCGGCGGCCTGACCGCCGAGCCGCCCGGCCCCTGGTGGGAACGCACCCCCGGGGTGGACCCCGCCACGCTGACCGCCGCGCTGGACGGCGCCGCCGCCAAGCACCGGCCCGGCCGGCGCCACCACTACTCCAACGTCGGGTTCGCGCTGCTCGGCGAGGTGGTCGCCCGGCACCGCGGCGTGCCGTGGGACCTGGCGCTGCGCGAGGAGGTGCTGGAGCCGCTCGGCATGCGCGACACCACCACCCGGCCCCGCGCCCCGCACGCCACCGGGTACGCGGTGCACCCCTGGGCCGACGTGCTGCTGCCCGAACCCGAGCACGACGCCGCCGCCATGGCCCCGGCCGGGCAACTGTGGTCCACCCTGCCCGACCTGTCCCGCTGGGCCGGGTTCCTCGCCCGCGGCGACCGGTCGGTGCTGGCCAGTGCCACGCTCGCCGAGATGCGTGAGCCGGCCACGGTGGACGACGGCGACGCCTGGACCGGCGGCTACGGCCTCGGCATCCAGCTCCTGCGCCACCGGGGACGCCGCCTCGCCGGGCACGGCGGTTCCATGCCCGGCTTCCTGGCCCTGGTGTGGGCCGACCCCGCCGACGGCACCGGCGTGGCGTTCATGGCCAACACCACCTCCGGCCTGCGCCCCGCCCTCGGCACCGACCTGCTGGACATCCTGGACGCCCACGAGCCCGTCATCCCTGGCCCCTGGCGGCCCGCCGCCTGCGACACCGGCCTGCTGGAGCTCACCGGCCCCTGGTACTGGGGACCCGCCCCGTACGTGCTGCGGCTGCGCTCGGGACGCGAGCTGTCCCTCGGCCCCGCCGGCGGGCACGGCCGCGCGTCCCGGTTCGCCTCGCGCGAGGACGGCACCTGGGTCGGCCTGGAGGGCTACTACGCCGGGGAGACCCTGCGCGTGGTGCGCCGCCCCGACGGCACCGTCAGCCACCTGGACGTCAACACGTTCGTCTTCACCCGCGAGCCCTACGACCCGGCCGCCCCGGTGCCCGGCGGCGTCGAGGAGAGCGGCTGGCGGTGAACCCCGGCTCAGGCCTCGGGGGCGTAGGTCAGGTGCAGCACGCCGGTGGCGAAGGCGCGCGACTCCACCAGCCGCAGCGGGATCTGCGCCGACTCCTCGAACAGGCGGGCCCCGGCGCCCACCACGATCGGGTGGACCAGCAGCCGCAGCTCGTCCACCAGGCCGGCCGACAGCAGCGTGCGCACCAGCGTGGCGCTGCCGCTCATCGCGATGGCGGCGCCCGGGCCCTGCTTGAGCCGGGTGACCGCCTCCACCACGTCACCGCCGATCAGCGTGCTGTTCTCCCAGTCCGGGGCCGTCATGGTGGTGGACACCACGTACTTGGGGGTGGCGTTGATCCGCCCCGCGATCGGGTCGTCGTCGGCGGTCCGGCCGGCGAACGCCCCGGAGAACTCCTCGTAGGTGCGCCGCCCCATCAGCATGGTGTCGGCGCCTGCCAGGTGGTCTTCCACCGCCTGGCCCATCTCGTCGTTGAAATAGGGGAAGTGCCACTTCTCGGGCGCCTCCATGACGCCGTCCAGGGAAAGGAAGAACGACGCGACGATTCTCTTCATCGTGATCTCCTCGGGGGGTGGGCGGGCACGCGGCTCACTGGCAGGGTCGCCGCCGCGGCCCGCCCGGCGGCACCCGCCCGGCGGGCGCCAGGGGTCGGTTAGGGGGCAGGGTGACCCGGTGGTGGCGGAGCGGTGAATCTTCGGAAAGGGGCACCCCGGCGGGATTAAGCCCCGGCCGTGGTGTCATATGTGGGGGTATGAACCCCGTAACGGTGTGCCTCCCATGAGCGAACCGGACTACCGGCCGATCGCCGACACCCAGGCCGCCGCACGGCGCAGCGAGCTGCTGCGTTCCATGCCCGGCATCTGGGTGCAGGACGACGATGACGACGACCCGATGCTGATCCAGGCCGACGGCAGCCCCGTCGACACCTGGCGCCAGCACTACCCCTACGACGAGCGCATGTCGCGCCCCGAGTACGAAAGCGACAAACGGCTGCTGCAGATCGAGCTGCTGAAGCTGCAGTACTGGCTGAAGGCGACCGGCGGCCGGCTGGTCATCCTGTTCGAGGGCCGTGACGCCGCCGGCAAGGGCGGCACCATCAAACGCTTCATGGAGCACCTCAACCCGCGCGGCGCCACCGTGGTCGCCCTGGAGAAGCCCAGCGAGCGCGAACGCACCCAGTGGTACTTCCAGCGGTACATCGCCCACCTGCCCGCCGCCGGGGAGATCGTGATGTTCGACCGCTCCTGGTACAACCGCGCCGGGGTGGAACGCGTCATGGGGTTCTGCAGCCCCCAGCAGTACACCGAGTTCGTCCAGCAGACGCCCCAGGTGGAGCGCATGCTCGTCGAGTCCGGCATCAACCTGGTGAAACTGTGGTTCTCGGTGTCCCGCGCCGAGCAGCGCACCCGCTTCATCATCCGCCAGGTCGACCCGGTGCGGCAGTGGAAGCTCTCCCCCATGGACATCGCCTCCCTGGACAAGTGGGACGACTACACCCAGGCCAAGGAGGAGATGTTCCTGCACACCGACACCGAGATCGCCCCGTGGACGGTCATCAAGAGCAACGACAAGAAACGCGCCCGCCTGGAGGCGATGCGCCACGTGCTGAACCTGTTCGACTACGACGACAAGGACAAGCAGGTGGTCGGCACGCCGGACCCGCGCATCGTCATCTCCGCCGGCGACATCTTCGACGAGGACCACACCGCCGAGTCCTGAAGCCGGGGTTCACCGGTCGCCGGGCAGGCCGTCCAGCAGGCCGGCGTCGTGGACCAGCAGGGCGATCTGCACCCGGTTGTTGAGGCCGAGCTTGGCCAGGATGCCCGACACGTGGGTCTTGACGGTGGGCACGCTCAGGTGCAGCACCGCGCCGATGTCGGCGTTGGAGCGGCCCTCGCCGACCGCCACGGCGACCTGCCGCTCGCGCTCGTTGAGCCGCGCCAGGCGGGAGGCGGCATGGTCGCGGCGCAGGTCGCGGCCGGACTCGGCGACCCGGGCGATCAGCCGGCGGGTCACCGAGGGCGACAGCACCGGCCGGCCCTGCGCCACCTGGCGCACCGCCGCGACGATCTCGGCGGGCGGGGTGTCCTTGAGCAGGAACCCGGCCGCCCCGGCCCGCAACGCGCGCAGCACGTGGGCGTCGGCGTCGAACGTGGTCAGCACGATGACCTCCGGCGCGCCCTCCCTGGCCCGCAGCGCCTCGGTGGCCGCCAGGCCGTCCATCGCGGGCATCCGGATGTCCATCAGCACGACGTCGGGCGCGTGCCGCTCGACCAGCGGGCGCACCTCGGTACCGTCCCCTGCCTCGGCCACCACCCGGATGTCGGGCGCGCCGCCCAGCATCATCGCCAGGCCCGCCCGCACCAGCGGATCGTCGTCGGCGATCAGCACGCCGACCGTCCGCTCCCCCGGCTGGGTCATGAGGCCATCACGACGGCCAGGGTAACCAAGCCGCGACCCGCCAGCCACCCGCGGCCGTCGGCCCGTGCTCCAGCCGCCCGCCTGCCAGCCCCACCCGCTCGCCGAGCCCCACCAGGCCCTGCCCCGGCTCGCCGGCGGGCACCGGCGCGGCGGGGAACGGCCCCGGCGGGGTGTTGCTGACCTCCACCGCCAGGCCCCGGCCGGGGGAACCGGCCAGGTGGACCGCCACGTCGGCGCCGGGAGCGTGCTTGCGGACGTTGGTGAGGGCCTCCTGCACGATGCGGTACGCGGTGCGGCCCACCGCCCCGGGCACCGAGCCCTCGGTCTCCTCGCGCAGGTCCACCCGCATGCCCGCCAGGCCCGACTCGGCGGCGAGCTGCCGCACGTCGGCCAGGGTGGGCTGCGGCAACTCGCCGACCGGGGCGCGCAGCACCCCGATCACCTCCCGCAGGTCCTGCAACGCCTGGTGCGCGCTCTCACGGATCACCTTGGCCGCCCGCGCCAGGTCCTCCGGCGGCGCGCCGGGACGGTACTCGAGCGCCCCGGCGTGCACGCTCAGCAACGACAGCCGGTGCCCCAGCACGTCGTGGATCTCCCGGGCGATCGCCTCCCGCGCCTGGTGCTGGGCCTGCTCGGCCCGCAGCCGCGCCTCGGCCTCGGCGCGCACCGCCCGCTCACCCAGCGACTCCACCAGGCGGCGCCGGTGGTGCAGGACCAACCCCCAGCCGACCACCGCGCTCTGCGTCACCACCCCGAGGAGCAGCAGCAGCCCCCACGGGGCGTCCGGCTCGGGACGCAGCCACACGTAGCACAGCGCGGCCAGCAGGCTCAGCCCGTACAGCGCGCCGCTCACCCGCGGCGGCCGGTGCACCGCCACGGTGAACAGCGCCACCAGCATCGCGCCCGCGACCAGCTCGGAATAGGCCGACACCGCCACCAGCGCGACCGTCAGCCCCACCGGGTGGCGCCGCCGCACCCACAGCGCCGCGCAGCCCAGCGCCCCGGTGAGCTGATCGAGGTTGAACAGCCACTGCGGCAGCGGCGGGCCCTCGTCCCAGCGTATGGCGGCCGTCCACACGCCGAACAGCACCGCCAGCAGGAACAGGGCGGTGTCGTCGAACGCGTGCCGCAGGCGCCGCCGCGGCGTGGCCGGGGTCGTGTCCATCCTGCCCGGGAGCCTACGGCGCCGCCGCCCCCGCCAGGATCCCGGCGCCGCGCCGGATACCGAAGTCGGCCCGATCCGCTACTTTGGTCGCTCCCCGGCCCGCCCCGCGGCGGCGTGGCTACCGAAGTCGCCAGGCCGCCTGCTTCGGTCACGCCGCGGTCCCGGCGTCCTGCGACCATCGGACGCCGGGTGCGGGCCTCATGGCCGATCCACCGGCGGTGCGGGCGTGCCTAGGCTTCCCGCATGCGCAAACCCATCGCGGTCATCGGCCTGATCCTCACCGTGCAGGGGGTCAGCGGGGCCATCGACCACCTTGCCGTGCAGCCGTTCTTCGGGCCGGTACTGAACTTCTTCAACCGCCAGATCATCCCCCGGGTGGACGCCCTGACCGGGTACGAGCTGTTCGCCAACCTGCTGCTCGCCGCCGTCGGCGTCGTGATCATGGCCGCCGCCCACCACCGCTCCTGACCCGCGGGGCCGGGCGGGCGCGCACGTGCACGCGTTCCCCCTGCGGCCCGAACAGGCTGAGCAGCTCCACCGGCTCGGGGCCCTCCGCGGTGAAGGCGTGCGGCACCCGGGTGTCGAACTCGGCGGCCTCCCCCGCGCCGAGCACCAGGTCGTGCTCCCCGAGCAGCAGCCGCAACCGGCCCGACAGCACGTACAGCCACTCGTAACCCTCGTGCGTGCGACGCTCCAGCGGGCCCCGGCCCGGCGGTGCCGGCGGGATGATCATCTTGTAGGCCTGCACGCCGCCGAGGTGCCGGGTCAGCGGCACGAACGTGCGGCCGAAGCGGGTGAACGGCTCGGGGTGGACCCGCGGGTCACCGGTCGGCGGCGCCCCGACCAGCTCGTCCAGCCGCACCCCGTACGCCTTGGCCAGCGGCAGCAGCAACTCCAGCGTGGGCTTGCGGCCCCCCGACTCCAGCCGCGACAGGGTGCTCTGCGAGATGCCCGTGACCTGGCTCAGCTCGGCCAGCGTCGTCCCCCGCTCCCGCCGCAACGCCCGCAGCCGCGGGCCCACCTCTCCCAGGACATTCGCCGTCTCGTCATTTGCCGACATGGCAAGAAATTTTGTCAAACGGCGGGCTGAGGCCGAGCATCGCCCCATGAGCGAACGAGACCAAAGCCCCGCACCCGGCGGGCATTCCGTTGACGAACCGGTCCCCGCCCTCGACGGGCGGCGCTACGACGTGGTGGTGATCGGCGGCGGCGCCGCCGGGCTGAGCGGCGCCCTCACCCTGGGCCGGGCACGGCGATCGGTACTGGTGGCCGACGCCGGGCAGCAGCGCAACGCCCCCGCCTCCCACGTCCACACCTACCTCACCCGGGACGGCACACCGCCCGGCGACCTGCTCGCCGCCGGCCGCGCCGAGGTGACCCGCTACGGCGGCCACATCGCCGCCGCCACCGTCACCGCCCTGAGCCGCCGCCCCTCCGGCGACTTCGCGGTGACCCTGGAACCCGCGCCCCCGGCGCCGGGCGGCGCGACCGGGGCGACGGTGCTGGCCGCCCGGCTGCTGGTCGCGACCGGGCTGGTGGACGAGCTGCCCGGCGTGGACGGGCTCGCCGGGCGCTTCGGCCGGGACGTGCTGCACTGCCCGTACTGCCACGGCTGGGAGGTCCGCGACCAGACGATCGGCGTGCTGGCCACCGGCCCCCTGTCGGTGCACCAGGCGTTGTTGTGGCGGCAGTGGAGCCCCGACGTCACCTTCTTCCGGCACACCGCCGAAGAGCTCGGTCCCGACGAGGCCGAGCAGCTCGCCGCACGGGACGTCACGGTGGTGGACGGCCTGGTGACCTCCCTGGAGGTGACCGGCGACCGCCTCAGCGGGGTCCGCCTGGACGACGGCCGCGTGATCCCCGTGCACGCCCTGGCCGTCGCCACCCGCCTCACCGCCCGCGCCGACCTGCTCGCCCCCCTCGGCCTCACCTCCGCCGACCGCCTGATGGGCCCCCACGTGATCGGCACCCACATCCCCGCCGACCCCACAGGCGCCACCGCCGTCCCCGGCGTCTTCGTCGCCGGCAACGTGACCGACCCCATGGAACAGGTCATCGGCGCCGCCTGGTCCGGCGTCCGCGCCGCCGCCGCCCTCAACGCCGACCTGATCAACGAGGAGACCCGCGCCGCCGTCGCCGCCCGCAGGGAGGCCGCACCCGTCGCGTGACCACCCGGCACCCGGCCGATCAGGCGCGCAGGTGCGTTACAGTGCTGGGCATGCAGCAGTTCTTCTTCCAGCTCGGCTAGGCCTCCGCCGGCGAGACGAGGCGTGTCCCGTCGCCGGCGACGCGGGGCGGCGTGGTGCCGTCCCGGGGCCGACGTGGGAGAAGAACAGGCATGCGCGTGTACGCGCCAATTCTCACCATCCCGCGTCCCGGCGCCCTCGCCGTCACGTGACGGCGGCGCGCCTGGTGGCGCGGTGCGTGCGCGGGCTGGAGGCGGCGGTCGCCGCCGAGATCCTCCAGGCCGGCGACACCACCATCACCCGTATCGGGCATCGCGAGGTCCACTACCGCGCGTCCGCGGCCGTCATGCCGCGGATCGCCGACGACGTGTTCCTGCTGGCGGCACGGTGGCCCGACATCGGCGCCGGCCGGCAAGGGCTGGCCGCGCTCGCCGGCCTCGCCGCGTCCGCCGACGCCAGGGCGCTGACGCGGCTGCGGGAACGGTACGCGGGCCCCGTCCCGGTCACCGGGGTCGAGGTGTCCGCCTCGTTCCTCGGCCGGCGGAACTTCACCCGCTACGACGCCGAGGACGCCACCGGCCCCGTGCTGGCCCGGCGCCTCGGCGTCCCCTACCACTCCCGGCGCGCCGGAGCCGTGCCCGCCGCCACCGGCGGCGGCTGGCGGCTGACCCTGGACGGGGAGTCGGCCACCCTCATGCTGCGGGCCGCCCCCCGCCCGCTGCACCGGCGCCCCTACAAACAGGCCGGCCTGCCCGGCACCCTGCACCCCCCGGTGGCCGCCGCGATGGCCCGCCTGGCCGGCCTCCAGCCCGGCCACACCGTGCTGGACCCCTGCTGCGGCGCCGGGACCCTGCTGGCGGAGGCCTACCTGCACCAGCCGGAATGCGTACCCCGCGGCTACGACCTGTCACCGGCCGCCGTCCACGCCGCACGGGCCAACACCGCCGCCGCCACCGGGACCGGCCCGCCGATCACCGTGGAACGGGCCGACGCCGGGCGTCTCCCGGTCGCGGACGGCACGGTCGACCGCGTGTTGTGCAACCCGCCCTGGGGCGGGCAGGTCCCGCCGGGCGGCCTGCTGGCGCGGTCCGCCTCGGCGTGGTGGGCCGGGCTGCGCCGGGTGCTGGCGCCCGGCGGGGCGGCCGTGGTGCTGCTCCCCGGCGCGGCGGACATCGCCGCCGGGATCGGGCACGGGTTCGTCCCCGAGCACGTCCAGCGGATCCGCCTGTCCGGCGCCCAGCCCTACATCGCCCGCTTCGCCGTCCCCGGCCGCTGATGGGGGGTACCGGGGGGTTGTATCAGGACCAGGATGCGCGGGCGCCGCCGCCCTAGCCTGGGGGCATGAACGACAGCAACGAGCTGGGCGCGTTCCTGCGTGCCCGCCGCGACCTGGTGCGGCCCGAGGACGCCGGCCTGAACCCCGGAGGGCACAGGCGGGTACCCGGGCTGCGGCGGGACGAGGTGGCGCAGCTCGCCGGGATCTCCGCCGAGTACTACCTGCGGCTGGAGCAGGGACGCGACCGGCACCCCTCGGCGCAGGTCCTCGACGCCCTCGCCGGAGTATTGGGGCTGCAGGAGCAGGAGGTGGCGCGACTGCGGCACCTGGCCCGGCCGGCCCGGCGGCGCACCGCACGGCGACGGCCCGAGCGGGTGCCGTGCGGGCTGCGGGAGCTGGTGATGTCCCGCCTGGACACCCCGGCCATGGTCCTCGGCCGGTACAAGGACGTGCTGGCCGCCAACCGGCTCGCCACCGCCGTGTACGGCCTCACCTGCGGCTGCAACATCCTGCACTCCGCCTTCCTGGACCCCGGCATCCGGGCCCTGTACGAGGACTCCTGGGAGAGCTGCGCCCGCAGCCTCGTGGCGTCGGTGCGCGCCCTCACCGGCCCGGAGATCCGCGACCCCTACCTGGCCGAGCTGGTCGGCGAGCTGTCGGTGCGCAGCAAGGAGTTCCGCCGCCTGTGGGCCCGCCACGACCTGCGGGACCGCTCCAGCGGGCTCCTGCGCCTGCGCCACCCCCAGGTCGGCCTCATGGAACTGAACTTCGAGAAGCTCTCGGTCCCGGGCACCGACGGCCAGGTCCTCATCATGCTCCACGCCGCCCCCGGCAGCCCTGCCGCCGAATCCCTCATCCTGCTCGGCAACCTGACCGCCGACACCGCCTCCGGCCCGGCCGCCGCCCCCCTGGCCACCCCCTGAGCCACCGGCGTCCGAACCGTTCCCTTCCCGCCGGTTCCTCATGGCCCGGGCTTCCGTACGATGATGGCGTGCGCGGCCTCGTTCGATCCCTCTGGGACGAGCCCCCTCCCCCCGACCCGCCGCGACGGGTCTGGCGGGACTGGGTGCTCGTGGGGCTGCTCGTCCCGATCGCGCTGATCGAGGGCGTCGTACGGCCCGACCTGCCGCACCGCGTCCTCGCCGTGGCCCTCACCGTCGCGCTGGTCCCCACGCTGCTGTGGCGCCGCACCCACCCCCTGCGGGTCATCCTGATCGTCTTCGGGTCCTCCACCACCGCCGCGCTGCTGGCCGGCGGCGACCAGGTGGGCACCAACACGCAGGCGTACCTGCTGCTGGTGGTGTACGCGCTGTTCCGCTGGGGGGCGGGGCGCGAGGTGGTGATCGGGCTCGCCGTCATGGCCGCGTCGGTCGGCCAGGCCATCGCCGGCGGCCGTCTCACGCCGCCCGACGCCATCGGCGCGTTCGTCGTCATGTTCGCCGCCGGCGCCCTCGGCGTGGCGCTGCGTTACCGTTCCCGGGCGCGGAACCGCGAGATCGACCAGGTCAAGCTGCTGGAACGCGAACAGATCGCCCGCGACCTGCACGACACCGTCGCCCACCACGTCTCGGCGATGGCCATCCGCGCGCAGGCCGGCCTCGCCACCGCCGGCAGCAGACCCGACGCCGCCACCGACGCGCTGCGCGTCATCGAGGCCGAGGCCGCCCGCGCCCTGGACGAGATGCGCGCCATGGTGCGCGTGCTGCGCCACGACCAGCCGGCCGACCTGACCCCCGGCCGTCGCCTCGCCGACCTCCACGAGCTCGCCGGGCAGGGCCGCGGCGGGCCGTCCGTCGAGGTCGAGATCTCCCCCGGGCTGGACGACCTGCCGCCGTCGCTGACCGCCGCGATCTACCGGCTGGCCCAGGAGTCGATCACCAACGCCCGCAGGCACGCCCGGCACGCCACCCGCGTCGAGGTCCACGTCACCGCCGACGACACCTCGGTGCGCCTGCGCGTCACCGACGACGGCGACGGCGGCCCGGCCGCCTCACCCGGCGGGTACGGCCTCATCGGCATGCGCGAACGCGCCGCCCTGCTCGGCGGCACCTGCGAGGCTGGCCCGGACCCCGGGCGCGGCTGGACGGTCACCGCCGTGCTGCCCCGGGCGGCGGCATGACCATCCGGGTGCTGGTCGCCGACGACCAGGAGATCGTCCGCACCGGGCTCGCCATGATCCTCGACGCCCAGCCCGGCATCGAAGTGGCCGGCCAGGCCGCCGACGGGCGGCGCGCCGTCGAGCTGGCCCGCCGCCTGCGCCCCGACGTGTGCCTGTTCGACATCCGCATGCCCGGCCTCGACGGCATCGCCGCCACCCGCGCCCTCGCCGGGCCCGGCGTCGAGAACCCCTTGGCCGTGGTCGTCATCACCACGTTCGACCTCGACGAATACGTCTACGCCGCGCTGCGGGCCGGCGCCAGGGGGTTCCTGCTGAAGAACGCCGGCGCGGCCCTGCTCTCCCAGGCCGTGCACGCCGCCGCCGAGGGCGACGCGCTCATCGCCCCGAGCGTCACCGCCCGCCTGCTCGACACCTTCGCCCGCACCGGGCCCTCCTCGTCGGCGGCCCGCCCCGTCGAGGAGCTCACCCACCGCGAGGAGGAGATCCTCACCGCCGTGGCCCGCGGCCGCACCAACGCCGAGATCGCCGACGAGCTGTTCATCTCGCTCAGCACCGTCAAGACCCACGTCGCCAGCCTCATGGCCAAGCTCGGCGCCCGCAACCGCGTCGAGATCGCCATGTGGGCCTACCAGACCGGCCGCGTGAGCGACGAGCGCCGCTGACCCGGCCGATCGGCGGCCGATCAGGCGTACTTTCGGCCGATGAGCCGCGAGGCCCGCCCTTCCTAACCTCAACTCGTGAGGCCCGGAAAAAAGGGCCACGTACCCCACGAGGAGATCGCGATGAGAGCGTTCGTCTTGCCTTCCTACGGCTCGCCCGACGTGCTGGAACTCACCGACGTCCCCACACCCGTCCCCGGGGACTCGCAGGTGCTGGTCCGGGTGCGCGCCACGTCCGTCAACCCCTACGACTGGCACCACATGCGAGGCGAGCCGTACGCCGCGCGGCTGGGAGGCGGGCTCGGGCGGCGCGCACCCAAGCTCTCCATCCTGGGCGCCGACGTGGCCGGGGTGGTCGAGGCGGCCGGGAAGGACGTGACGGCGTTCCGGCCCGGCGACGAGGTGTACGCGCTGGTCGAGCAGGGCGGTTTCGCCGAATACGTCTGCGTCGAGGAGAGCGTGCTGGCGCCCAAGCCGAAGAACCTGTCGTTCGAGCAGGCGGCCGCGGTGCCCCTGGCGGGCGGCACCGCCCTGCTGGCGGTGCGGGACGCGGGCCGGGTCCTGCCGGGGCACAAGGTCCTCGTCAACGGGGCCTCCGGCGGGGTGGGCACGTTCGCGGTGCAGCTCGCCCGGGCGATGGGCGCCGAGGTCACCGGGGTGTGCGGCCCGCGGAACGTGGACCTGGTGCGGTCGATCGGCGCGGACGACGTCATCGACTACACCACCCGGGACTTCACCCGGACGGGACGCCGGTACGACGTGGTGCTGGGCATCGCCGGCACCCGCACGCTGCCGTCCTGCCGCCGGGTGCTGACCCCCAGGGGCGCCTACGTGATCATCGGCGGGGCGGGGGGCCGGTGGCTGCAGCCCATGGGATACATGTTCTCCTCGCTCGCGACGGGGGCGTTCATGTCGCAGCGGGTCGCCATGGTCGACGTGGTCGGGTGCACCCACACCAAGGAGAACCTGATGACGCTGAGCGAGTTCGTCGAGGACGGCAGGGTCACCCCGGTCGTCGACCGCCGCTACCCGTTCGAGGAGATCCCCGAGGCCGTCCGGTACGTCGAAAAGGGGCACGCGCCGGGCAAGGTCGTCGTCACGATCTGAGTGCCGCCGTGAGGTCGTCCAGGTACCCGGCGACGGGGCCCAGGCTGAGCAGGCCGCTTCCCGCCCCGGCGAGTTCCCCCGCCGCGGGGGCCAGCTCGGCACGGGCCCGCTCGGCGGTCTCCCGGTCCCCGACGGCGATCGCCGCGCGGGCGGTCAGGCACCACATGGCCTCGAACAGCAGGTCACGGGGCGGGTCCGGGACGGCACGCAGCGCCGCCGCGGCGTCACGGGGCCGTCCCCGCGCCAGCAGCACCAGGGGGCGGGCCCAAGGTTCGTACGGGCCCCAGCCGGCGTCCTCGGCAGGGGCGGCGCCGTGGCCGGCGCGGTCCCGCCGCAGGCGCACCGACAGCAGGGCGAGGGGCAGCAGGCCGCGCTCCAGGCCGGGCATGCCGGCGCCGTCGAGGCGTGCGGCGGCGGCGCGGCAGGCGGCCTCCTCCTGGGCCGCGGTGACCGTGTCGTCCACGGTGAGGCGCAGGGCGCGGTACCACTGGGTGAACACACCCGCCAGGGGCAGCTCGTTGCGCCGGGCCAGGCGGTCGGCGGCGGACGCGTGCCGGTCGGCCGTCGCGAAGTCCGCCAGGGCGGCGCGGGCCTGGACGCGGATCAGGTGGCCGAGCACCTCGTAGGTGACCAGGCCGTGCCGCGCGGACAGCGCGACCAGCTCGGCGCCGATCGCGTCCCGCTCGGGGGCCAGGCCCGCGCGGTGGAAGGTCTGCATGAACAGCCCGTTGAGGGCGAACGCCAGCAACGCGGGGTCGTCCAGGCGCCGGGCCAGCCGCTCCGCCTCCCGGGCGGCCCGCGGACCGCGGGCGTCCCGGGTGCCGCGCGACTCCACCGCGACGGTGGCCAGCAGCCGGGTCCGCGCCGCCTCGTGCCCGCCGGGCGGCAACGCCGCCAGGGCCCGCTCGGCCGCGGCCACCACCCGCGCTGCCTGGGCGGGGTCGTCGGCCCGGGTCCAGATCGCCGGGACGTCGTACGCGCCGATCACCCGGGCCGTCAGCTCCACGTCCCCGAGTTCCTCGGCCGCCGCGATGGCCGCCACCCGATGCTCGCGCGCCGCCTCCAGCCCCCCGCCGCCGGTCACCGCCAGGTTCCGCAGCAACCCCACCGTCGACTCCAGCCGCGCCCGCGCCCCCGAGGCCACCGTGCGGTCGTACACCGCCGCCGCCCGCGCCCACACCCGCGCCGCTCCGGCACCCCCCTCGGCGTCGCCGGCCGCCTCCACATGGTCCAGATGCGGGGCGTGGCCGAGGATGTCGGCCTCCAGGCGGCGCAGCCGGGGCCCCGGGTCCACCCCGAGCTGCTCGACCAGCAGCGCCCGCGCCCGGCGCAGCACGGCGAGCGCGTCGCCCTGCCGTCCGGTGCGGTACAGGGCGAGCGCCAGCAGGTGCCAGGCGTCCTCGCGCCAGGGGTGCTCGGCGGCGTGGGCGTCCAGGTCGGGCACCGCCTCGGCGGCCCGGCCCAGCGCCAGGCGCGCCCCGGCGTGCCGCTCCACGGCGTGCAGCCGCAGCTCGGCCAGGCGGGAACGCTCCGCGCGGGCCCAGTCCTCGCCGGCGAACTCGGCGTAGGCGGGGCCGCGCCACCACCCGAGGGCCTCCTCCAGCACGGCCAGCCCCTCGGCGGGCGGCAGGTCCGCGGCGCCGGCCACCGCCCGCTCGAAGCGCCAGGCGTCCACCGCGTCGGGCTCGGCGCGCAACGCGTACCCCGGGCCCTCGGTGACCAGCAGCCGGGCGGGCGTCCTCGCGGCGCGGCCCGGCTCGAGCGCGCGGCGCAACGCGGCCACGAAGGTGCGCACCGCGCCCACCGCGCCGGGCGGCGCCTCCGCCCACAGGTCGTCCACCAGGCGGGTGACGGGCACGACCCGGCCGCGGGCCACGACCAGCCGGGCCAGCACCGCCCGGTGACGCGGCCCCTTCAACGCGATCGGGTCCCCGGCGTCGCCCCAGGCCGTCACCGGACCCAGCACCCCGAACACGACCCCCACCTCGACCGTCCCTTCCAGGGCCCCGCCGGCCCCCGGTTCACGCTATGCCGTGCTCATCGGTTGCTCATCCGGGCCCGGCAGGCTGAGGACCACCCCCCGCCACCCACCGGAAAGGAACATGATCATGACGCCTGTCATCCCCGGCTTCACCTACCACGAGATCCCCGTGGCCGGCGGCGTGAGCCTGCACACCGCGGTCGGCGGCTCGGGCAGCCCCGTCGTGCTGCTGCACGGCTTCCCGCAGACCCACCTGATGTGGCGGCACGTCGCCGCCGACCTGGCGGACAGCCACACCGTGATCTGCCCCGACCTGCGTGGCTACGGCGCCAGCGGCAAACCCGCCGAGACCGGTCCCGACGTCTACGCCAAACGCACCATGGCCGCCGACGTCGTCACGCTGGCCCGGGCGCTCGGGCACGACCGCTTCGCGCTGGCCGGGCACGACCGCGGCGCCCTGGTCGCGTTCCGCGCCGGGCTCGACCACCCCGAGGCGATCACCCACCTGGCGTGCCTCGACGTGCTGCCCACCCTGGACATGTGGGAGGTGATGCACGGCAGGACCGCCGCCATCGGGTTCCACCTCTATCTGATGGCCCAGCCGCCCGGCCTGCCCGAACAGATGATCACCGCGAGCGCCGACGCGTTCTTCGGCCACTTCCTCGACATCTGGGCCGGCGACCCCGGCGTCGTGCCACCCGAGATCCGCACCGCCTACCTGGACGCCTGCCGCGCCGCCGTCCCCTCGATCGTCGCCGACTACCGCGCCTCCGCCGGCGTCGACGCCGAACACGACCACGCCGACCGCGACGCCGGCAACCGGCTGCGCATGCCCGTCACCGTCCTGCAGCAGGACTGGGGCGCCGCCCTCGGCTTCGACGCGGCGGCCCTGTGGGGCGCCTGGGCACCGGATCTGCGGCACGTCACCGTCACCACCGGCCACTTCATGGCCGAGGAGTCCCCGGCGGACGTCACCAAGGCCCTGCGCGACCTGCTCACCCGCCGGCCGGGTCCCCATCGTCCGGAGCCGTGATCACATGGCCGGGAAAGGATTGGACGGGGTGACGCCCGGGCTTGTAGCTTGCGGTTGACCGTGACACCGGCCGAGGAGGTGAGACCCATGAACGTTGGATCGATGTGGGTGCTCCCCCTTCCCGTCACGGCCGGGCGATCGACCTAGGTGTCGCCGGGAGCGCCGCGCCGACAAGGCACTCCCGAAAGGCAACACCTATGCATTCTCAGCAGGTCACCGCCGCGCCGCCGTCCAACGACAGGGCCGGGCGCGGCTCCACGGCAGGCGACGTCCCCGGAGTTCTCGGGTCGCCGGCCTCCGGCGCCGATCGCCCGCACCCCGTCTTCGATGTGATCATCGCCGGGTGCGGGCCGACCGGTGCGACGCTGGCCGCCGAACTGCGGCTGCACGATGTGCGGGTACTCGTCCTTGAGAAGGAGACCGAGCCCGCGTCGTACGTCCGCATCGTCGGTCTGCACATCCGCAGTCTCGAGCTGATGGCGATGCGCGGACTGCTGGACCGCGTTCTCCCGCATGGACGACGGCGTCCGGCCGGCGGTTTCTTCGCCGCCATCCCCAAACCCGTGCCCAAGGGCCTGGATTCCGCGTACGCCTATCTGCTGGGCATCCCGCAGCCGGTCATCGTCCGCCTGCTCGAAGAACATGCGATCGAACTGGGTGCGCAGGTCCGGCACGGTCGCGCGGTCACCGGTCTCGAGCAGGACGACGAGGGGGTGACCGTCGAGCTGGCCGGCGGGGAACGGCTGCGTACGCGTTACCTCGTCGGCTGTGACGGCGGGCGCAGTACGGTGCGCAAACTGCTCGGCGTCGGCTTCCCCGGCGAGCCCGCACGGACCGACACGCTCATGGGCGAGATGAAAGTGGGTGCACCGCAGGAGGAGATCGCCGCCAAGGTGGCCGAGATCAGCGAGACCCACAAGCCGTTCTGGCTCCGGCCCTTCGGCGAAGGCGTCTACAGCGTCGTGGTCCCCGCCGCGGGAGTCAGCGACCGCGCGGAACCGCCCACCCTCGACGATTTCCGGCAACAGTTGCGCACCATCGCCGGAACCGATTTCGGTGTGCACTCCCCACGCTGGTTGTCCCGCTTCGGGGACGCCACCCGGCTGGCCGAACGTTATCGGGCCGGGCGGGTGCTGCTGGCCGGCGACGCGGCACACATCCATCCCCCCATCGGCGGACAGGGCCTCAACCTGGGCGTGCAGGACGCGTTCAACCTCGGCTGGAAACTGGCCGCGCAGATCCGCGGCTGGGCCCCGGAGACACTGCTGGACACCTACCAGGCCGAACGTCACCCGGTCGCCTGGGACGTGCTGGACAACACCCGCGCCCAGCAGGAACTGCTGTCCGCCGGACCGGGCCCGCAGGCCGTGCGCAGGCTGCTCACCGAACTGATGGACTTCGACGAGGTGAACCGCCATCTGATCGAGAAGATCACCGCGACCGGCATCCGCTACGACTTCGGCGAAGGCCCCGACCTCCTCGGCCGCCGCCTGCGCGACATCGACGTGAAACAGGGCCACCTCTACGCCCTGCTGCACCGCGGCCGCGGCCTGCTGCTGGACCGCACCGAACGCCTGACCACCGGCGGCTGGTCAGACCGGGTCGACCACCTCGCGGATCCCACCGCGGACCTGGACGTCCCGTGCGTCCTGCTCCGCCCCGACGGCCACGTCGCCTGGATCGGCGACGATCAGCAGGATCTGGACGCCCACCTCTCCCGCTGGTTCGGCAAGCCGACGGGCTGATCGACCGCGACGACCTGTTCCCGCGACGACCGCGGCGGCCCACCCTCCCGGGCGGGCCGCCGCGGCGCACCGTCATCCGGAGGACGGGCATGTCGCCGGCCAGATCGTGCTGACCGCCGAGGCCGGTGCGGGCGCGGATCTCCACGGTTTCGTCGGCGGGTTCGGGGACGTCGGAGGGGGTGAGGGTGTTGCGGACGCGGCCGAGCCGCGTCCCGCGGCGACCGCGAGCTCGTGACGAAGGTTGTCGACGTACGGCGTGAGGTCCGTGACGCTGCGATGTCACACTCGTGATGCCATGACAAGCCATAGTGGCGCCACATTGGCTCCATGTGGCGCCACGCCCAGGTTCCGGCACGTAGAGGGCAGGGTGCGCGGGCGTTCATGCGCTTCGGCCCGCGGCACGCGTGGAGTCCAGGAACGCGGAGATCTGGGTGGCGCCGGTGCGCTCCAGCCAGGTGGTGAAATCCATCGCGGCGGGGTGGATCCGCCGGGTGGCGGCGATGTCCGCGCGGTAGCCGCGGTCGTTGAGCCATTCGTTGGCGTAGGCGAAGTCCTCGCTCAGGGCCCGGATCGCCTCGATCGGGATCTGGACGTAGGGCAGCGATATCCCGAGCGCCCTTCCGATGGCCGCGGCGACCTGGACCGGTGTGAGCTGGTCCGCGGCCAGGGGGACCGCCCGGCCGATCCACTCCTCGGGGTACGAGAACGCAAGCGCGGTGACGGCGCCGACGTCGTCGGCGGCCACGAGCTGCTGTACGGTGTCCGGCGCGATTCCGGTGGACAGGGTCCCGTTCCGCAGCGCGTAGCCGCCGGTGAAGTTCTCCATGAAGGAGACCGGCCGCAGGATCGTCGAGGGAAGGCCCAGCTTGGCGATGTGCCGCTCGATCCGCCACTTGCTGACCAGGTTCGCCGGCACCTTCTCGCCGGGATGACGGTCGGCGCCGGCGACCGAGGTGAAGACCAGATGCCCGACGCCGGCGGCGCGCGCGGCCTCGGCGACGTTCACTCCCCAGCGCACCTCGTCCTCGGTGGTGAAATCCGGCGCGGTTCCGGGCGAGCCGACCGTGGGCTGAACGCTGAACAGCCCCCAGGCGCCCTCGGCCGCGTCGGTCAAGGTGCCGACGTCCTCCATCGGTGCCCGCACCACCTGCGCGCCGGCCCGCTCCAGTGCCTGGGCCCGGGCGCCGCTCGGGTCACGGGTGAGCGCACGCACCCGCCAGCCCTCGCGGAGCAGGTGGCCCGTCACGGCCCGGCCCTGCAGTCCGGTCGCTCCCACCACCACGACGGTCTTGTTCGTCGGTGCCACTGTCTCTCCTCGCCTCCATGCGGAAAAGGAACCAAACCCATAAGTGGGGTGGCCCCCCGTTTAGGACTTGCTACGATATGGAGGGCCACCCCGTTTAGCAAGACGCCAGGAGGCTCCGTGCCCGAGGACGCCGCCGAGCCGCCCCGGCAGCGGATGCGCGCCGACGCCCGCCGCAACGCCGAGCAGATCATCGCCGCCGCCGGCGCTCTCATCGCCGAGCAGGGCGCCGACGTCTCCCTGGAAGGGGTCGCCCGCCGTGCCGGAGTCGGCTCGGCCACCCTGCACCGGCACTTCCCCTGCCGGCAGGCGCTCCTGGAGGCGGTCTTCAAAGACCGGGTGGAGGCGCTGTGCGCCAAGGCCGGCGACCTGCTCTCCCACCCCGATCCGGGAGAGGCGCTACTCACCTGGCTCCGCGCCGTCGGCGCGCACGCGGTGGCCAACCGAGGGCTGGGCGCGTCACTGATGCGCGGCGGCGATCCGACCTTCGGCGATACCTGCCACGACATGATCATCAAGGCGGGTGATGCCTTGCTCACCCGAGCGGGAGACGCGGTGCGCCCTGGGATCGCCGTCACCCATCTGCTGAAGCTCGTCAGCGCCATCGCCCTGGCGACCGAGCGGGACCCCGATGGTCCCGCCGAAGCCGACCGCCTGCTGGCGATCGCCATCGAGGGCGTACGCGCACGCTGAACCCGGCTCTCGCGAACGAGCGATTCCGAGGAAAGATCTACCATCGCGAATCCGCAGACGCGCATGGCCGCGGCCTGGACGGGCTCTCGTCCGCGCTCGCGGACGCTGCGGCACGTGCGCCGGCACTTCGTCACGAGAGCGTCGTCCCGTTTAGGCCGAGGTCGGTCAGCTCGTAGGTGACGGTGACGGGCACGGTGGGGGTCACGGTGCGGGTGAGCAGGCCGTCGCGTTCCAGGGCCCGCAGGGTCTTGGTCAGCATTTTCTGGCTGACGCCGGCCAGCAGGCGGGCGAGCTCGGAGAAGCGCATCGCCTTGGGGGTGTGCGACGCGCTCCGGCGCGCCGGAGCACCCCAACCAGGACGCCGCCCGCCGCGCCGAGACCGCGCCGGCGCAGCGCCCGTTCGCGGTGCTGTTCGGGTGCTCCGATTCCCGGCCGGCCGCCGAGATCATCTTCGACCGGGGACTGGGTGATCTGTTCGTGGTCCCACGGCCGGGCACGTGGCCGGCACCGAGGTGCTGGGCAGCGTCGAATACGGGGTGAGCGTGCTGGGCCGCCCGCTGGTCGTGGTCTTGGGCCATGACTCGTGCGGGGCCATAGCAGCGGCCTGTGCCGCCGCCGACGGCGGCAGCACCCCGGCCGGCGTCGAGCTGCTGCTGGAGCGCTCCCGGGTTCTGGCCGAGCGGGTGGCCGATGGCCGCCTGGCGGTGGTGGGCCTGTCGTATCGGCTGGTCGACGGCAGTGCGCGGCTGGTCGCCGCGCATGGCCTGAGCGGGGCTGCCGTCTCAACACACGCCTGAATACGGTGAAAACCCGCCGCTGGGCCGCCGGCCTCGCCGTAGGAGCGACCTCATCCTGCGCGGAATGTGGCGGCAGAGAACAGTGGGGTGACAGCAAGACCTGGTGACATCGACACACTGGCCATCGATGGGGCAACCATCGACAGGGCGGTCGGGGTGCTGCGCGGCGGTGGCCTGGTGGCCTTTCCGACCGAGACCGTCTACGGTCTGGGCGCCAACGCCGCCGACGGCGCCGCTGTCGCGCGCGTCTTCCAGGCCAAGGGGCGTCCGCCCTCCCACCCGCTGATCGTCCATCTCGGCGGCGCGGAGCATCTGGGCGACTGGGTCGAGAAGGTGCCCGCGACGGCGCGCCTGCTGACCGACCGCTTCTGGCCGGGACCGCTGACGCTGGTCCTGCGGCGCGGCCGCCGGGTGCCCTTGGAAACGACCGGCGGCCTGGAAACGGTGGCCGTGGCGTGCCCGGCCCATCCTGTCGCGCTCGCGCTGCTGTCGGCCTTCGGCGGCGGCATCGCGGCCCCGTCGGCCAACCGCTTCGGCTCGGTCAGCCCCACCACGGCCTGCCACGTCCGCGCCGTGCTCGGTGATGCCGTCGACCTCGTGCTGGACGGCGACCCGTGCGAGGTCGGCGTCGAGTCGACCATCGTCGACGCCACGGGCGAGGCGCTGAGCATCCTGCGGCCCGGCGGAGTGACGCGCGAGGACCTCGAAGCGGCGCTGGGGCGCCCGCTCGCGGTCCCCGCCACGAGCCCGGTACGGGTGCCGGGCCAGCATCCCCCGCACTACGCGCCGCGTGCCCGGGTCGTCCTGGCCGAGCCCGAGAAGGTGGTCGCCGAGGCGGAACTCGCGCAGGAGTCGGGGCGTCAGGTGGGCATCCTTCTTCCCCCCGTCCTTCGCCGACGCCCGGGTGAAGGCGCACGCCGTGGTGAGGCTCCCTGCTTCGATGCCCGCTTACGCGCGCGGGCTGTACGCCTTCCTGCGCGAACTCGACCAGCGAGGCTGCGACCTCATCATCGCGTCCCCGCCAGCAGAGCAGGGGCTGGGAGCCGCGATCACCAACCGGCTGCGCCGAGCCGCCGGGCCCCGACCCTCCGGGTGACCACGGGCTGACGTCGACGGCCAGCACGATCCGCCCGCCGCGCGCGGCAACGGCAGGGCGGCCGGCGTCTGCCGCAGCCGGTTGATCTCGATGCCTTCCGTGATTGATCGCGTCGTACAACGCGCCGTGCCCACGCCGATGCTCGGGCGCCAACGCCAGCCCGACCAGCGTCTTGACCGGCCCATCGGCGCATAACATCGCCTCGGTCAGCTTAAAAGTTCATCCGCGCGGGCTGTCAGACACTCATTGGTCGGACTTCTCACCCGGCCTGGCCGACACCATCCGCGAGCACTTCCCCGATCTGCCCCCGGCCGCCGTCGCCCTCGCGCTGCGCATGTGGGGCCGCATGCACGGCCTGATCTCCCTGGAGGTCTACGGCCACCTCGGCACCCAGAGCGGCGATCCCGCCAAGCTCTACCACGCCGAGCTGCTCGACCTGCTCAGATCCCTGAGGCTCGACGTGGAGCATGCACGCCACCTGGGGACACCGCGACCATCGACCTGAACCTTTGGACGATGTGCCGCACAAGGGGCCGATGCTCCGGGATCGGGGGGCGCGGGGTTCTTCGTACCCGAACCGATGGTTACGACGCTTGCCGGTGCCGATGCCGGTAGCGCAGGGGTGCCTCGCCCACCTCGCGTTTGAAGGCGGTGCTGAAGGCGCTTTCCGATGTGTAGCCCAGCTGTGCGGCAAGTGCCCCGATCCGGACGTCGTGGTCGCGCAGCGCCCGCTGGGCCAGCAGCATCCGCCATGAGTTGAGGTAGGCCAGCGGGGGCATACCCGCAACGGAGCGGAAGCGCACGGCGAACGATGTCCGCGACATCGCCGCGGCACGGGCCAGCTCCTCCAGCCCCCAGGACCGCCCTGGTTGACCATGCATGAGAGTCAGCGCAGGACGCAGCCGGTCGTCGGTCATCGCCCGCAGCCATCCCGGTGGCAGCTCGGCTGCCTCGGCCAGGCCGAGGTAGGCCCGGAGCACCTCGAGGAGCAGCAGCTGGGCGTGCTGGCGTACTGCGAAGGCGGCCCCCATCCGCTCGCCCGTCACCTCTTCGACCAGCCGGTCGACGGACGCGCGCAGGGTGTGCGTGGCGGCATGGGAGGCTCGGATGAGCGCCACGGGAGGCAGCGCCTGTGTCAGCAGCGCCGCACCGGCCGGGTTGAGGTCGACGTGACCGCCGAGGAGGACGTCGTCCACGGCGAAGTCCGCGCCGCCGACGCACACGGCATACTGGCCCGGCTCCGGCGTGAACTCCATAGGTGGACCGTCACCGGCGCCGCCCTCGGCGCGCAGCCATGAGCGGCCGGTCAGGACCGCAACGTCGCCGGCCTCCATGTCGATCGGGGCGTCGAGCCCATCGGTCGACAGCCGGCACCGGCCGCGAACCATCATCGTCAGCTTCAGCGGGCTTTCGATGACGGACTGCGTGACCCAGTGCCCGCGCACCGCGACCGCGCCGGAGATCTGGCCGCGAACCTCGATGAGGTCGAACACCTCCGAAAAATGATCAATGACCATGTCTGAACTTTCACGAAGAAAATATGATCTGTCAAGCATTCTCCGTCCAATTGAACCTCTGCAGACTGGAGCCATGACCACTACTTTTGAACATCAGCAACCGCTCGGCTCGGGCTTCACCGCGTTCACCACCACTGATGAAGTTCTCGCCGGCATCGACCTGACGGGCAAGAACGTCATCATCACCGGGGGCCACAGCGGCCTCGGACTGGCGAGCACCGAGGCACTTAGCAAGGCCGGCGCTTCCGTCACCGTAGCGGCCCGCGACACCAACGCCGCGGCCGCCGCAGTGGCGGGCATCGACGGCGTCCAGGTCGAACAGCTGGACCTGCTCACCCCGGAGTCGATCGACGCCTTCGCCGCCGCCTACGTGAGCTCCGGCCGGCCGCTGCACATCCTGATCAACAACGCGACCGCCGTCAGCCGTGAGCTCGTCATGGATGCGCGCGGCTACGAAGCCACCTTCGCCGTCGCCTACCTCGGCCACTTCCAGCTGACGCTCGGCCTGCTCCCCGCCCTGCGCGCCGCCCGCGGCGCCCGGGTCGTCAACGTGGCCTCCGGCAGCCACCGCCTCACCGACATCCGCTGGGACGACCTGAACTTCACCGGCGGCTACGACAGCAACCTCGCATACGGCCAGTCCAAGACCGCCCTGATCCTGTTCGCCACCGAACTGGATCGCCGCTGGGCCACCGACGGCATCCGCGGTTACAGCCTGCACCCGGGCATTTCCATAGCCACCTCCCTGCACAAAAAGTCCGGATCGCTCTACGACCTGGCCCAGTTGCGGGCTCTGGGCCTGATCGGCGACGACGACCAGCCGATCATCGACCCCGAGCGCGAAAAGAAGACCCCGCGGCAGGCCGCGGCCACGATCGTGTTCGCGGCGGCCAGTCCTCTGCTCGACGGCATCGGCGGCGTCTACCTGAAGAACTGCGACATCGCCCCGGTCGACAGTCGCCCCCTCACGCCGGAGATGCTCGCCACCGGCGACATCAGCACCGACCTCGCTCCGTACGCCGTCGAACCCACCTCGGCCCGCCGCCTCTGGGCTCTTGCGGAACGTCTCTTGGCGGGGTCTGTCCAGTAAACGCACAGTCCCTCTTGGCTAACTAGACCGCTGGCCCAGGAACGTCGTGAAGATCTTGATGGGTGAGCCGGCATGAGCCGGCTCACCTCCATGCCATGCAGTGATCGGGTTGAGGATGCAGATGCCGCTGGTGCGGGCGAGTCCGAGGTTGATCAGACGGCGGAGGTCGAGGGCGGCGGCGCGGTGGTGGAGCCGGCGGTCGTAGGCGGCGGTGCCGCGGTCGGCGTGTGGGGGGCGGTGGCGTGGTCGAGTGTGCCGGCCCAGCTGGCGAGGAGGCGGAGTTTGCCGTCGGAATCAGTTGCGGGCTGGGCGCCGTAGGCGACCAGGGTGCGGCCGTCGGTGGCCAGGTCCAGGGACTCACCGCCGTGGAGATCCCGCCGCACCCGCGCCCCCCTGCTCTCGGGCTACCTGAAGGTCCGCGACCGGCAGTCGTACGAGTTAGCGCTCACCTCAGCTGCGGTCGTGCTGCATCTCACCGGCGGTACCACAGGAAGGGGACGGATCAACGGGATCGACACCCGGGCCGCCGGCGAGCCGCACCCACCTCGGCCGACCCCGCGTTTGCTGCCAGCGCCCCGAGCGGGCCGCTCACGCCGGGGTGGGCTGGCGGCGTCCGTACGGTTCGTTGCGCACCCGGTGCCGGTAGCGCAGCGGGGATTCGCCGATCTCGCGCTTGAAGGCGTTGCTGAAGGCCGCCTCGGAGGCGTACCCCAGGTCGGCGGCGAGGGCGCCGATGCGCGTGTCGTTCTGCCTCAGGGCGCGCTGCGCCAGGAGCATGCGGTAGCGACTGAGGTAGGTGAGCGGAGGCATGCCCGCCGCTGCGCGGAAGTGGCGGGCGAAGGTTGATCGGGACATCGCAGCGGAGCGCGCCAGCTCCTCCAGGCCCCACGGCGCGGCGGGCTCGCTGTGCATGAGGGCCACGGCCGGGCGCAGTCGCTCGTCGGTCAGCACCCGCAGCCAGCCCGGCGGGGCTTCCACCTGGTCGAGGTAGGCGCGCAGGACCGCGAGGAAGAGGAGCTGACCGTACTGCCGGATGGCGAAGGCGGAGCCGGTGCGGCGGCCCGCAACCTCGTCGAAGACCTGGTCGAGGATGGTGCGCAGCGGGGCCGACGCCGAGGCCCTGACGACTCCCACCAGCGGCAGCGTCTGCAGCAACAGCTCCTGGCCTGCCGGGTTGATGCCCACGGCGATGCCGAGCACGACATCGTCGGTGGTGGGATCCGCCTCGTTGAGACCAGTGAAATTCTCCTCGGGGCTGATCCGGTGGCGTGGACCGCCCCCCTGCGGGCCACCCTCGTATTCGAGCCATGTGCGGTTGTTGAGGATGGCGACATCACCGGCGGAGAGTTCGACCGGCTCGTCGAGGCCGTCGGTCAGCAGCCGGCCGTGGCCGGACACCATGGCGATGAGCTTCATCGCGTCGTAGCACGGCGAGCGTGCCATCCACCGGCCACGGGCCGCAAATCCGCCGGACACCGCGCCGTAGACCTCCACGAGGTCAAGCACCTCGGACAACTGGTCTGCCACCTTGGCACTCTCGCACAAGAAACCAGGACTCACAAGCATTCAAAGTGCCATCCATGCTTGGCAGGCTGAATGTCACCGCGACGGTCGTCGTCGCGGCGACGACCGAAGGAAGGCATGACCATGTCACTTCAGTCCGCGGGCGAGGCCCGTACGATCATCCTCACTGGTGGCACCAGCGGCATCGGATTCGCCGCGGCCACCGCGATCCTCCGGGACGAGCACGGGCCCTGGCACCTGGTGCTGCCCGTCCGTGACGCCGCCCGCGGACGGGCGGCTGTAGAGTCGTCAGCCTCCGCCGCTGCGAGCGGGAACACGGCCGAGGCGATGCCGATGGACCTCTCCTCACTCGAGTCCGTCCGGATCTTCGCAGCGGAGCTCACGAGCCGTATGGCCTCGGAAACGATCCCACCGGTGCACGCGCTGGTGTGCAACGCGGGCGTGCAGATGGGCACGAACCTCACCCACACGGCCGATGGCTTCGAGTCCACCTTCGGCATCAACCACCTGGGGCATTTCACGCTGGTCAACGCACTGCTGCCCGTGCTGATTGCCCCGGCGCGCGTGGTCGTGACCTCCAGCGACACCCACGACCCGGCGCTCAAGCTGGGCCCCGCCCCGGCGTGGAGCAGCGCGGATGCCCTGGCGCGGGGCGAGCTCGCAGCATCGGCGAAGCCGGACAACGCGTTCGTCGCCGGGCAGCGGCGTTACAGCACATCCAAGCTCGCGAACCTCTACTTCACCTACGCCCTGGCCCGCCGCCTGCCCGAGGGCGTCACAGCCAACGCCTTCAACCCCGGCATGGTGCCCGGAACCGCCCTGGGCCGCTCACTGCCCGCCCCGGTGCGGTTCATCTCCTCGCACGTCTTTCCTCGCCTGACCTGGCTGCTGCGCCGGGTGGTGTCCCCCAACGTCAACTCGGCCGCCGAGTCCGGGGCCGCGCTCGCCTGGCTGGTAACCGCCCCGGAACTCGCGGGCACCACAGGCAGGTACTTCGACGGCCGCGCTGAGGCCCGCTCGTCGGAGGAGTCCTGCGACACCGCGCGCGCCGAGCAGCTCTGGTCCGGCAGCCAGAGGCTGACCGGCGCGCGTGTCTGAGCGAGATTTCCCTGCGATCCCCGCTGACGCTCAATGATCACCACCAAGGAGATGAGACCATGAACGACATTGCTGTGCCGACCCTTTCCACGGGCGAGCGCGACCGCCGCTGGGACCTCACCCGGGCGCTCATGGCACGTGAGGACCTGGACGCTCTGCTCGTTTTCGGCGAGCACGAGGACGCGGGGCCTGCCCAGGTCGCCTACGACACGTGGTTCACCAACGAGCGCCCCGGAACCACCGTCGTCTTCCCTCGCGACGGCGAGCCGATCGTGCACCTGCCGGGAGGGATGTTCATCCTGGACCATCTGGAGTCCAGCCGGCGTGGTGACGAATCCTGGATCCCGCCGCGGAACCTGCGCGCCTCACGCACCTCCACCGAGATCAGGGACACGCTCGCCGAGCTGGGCCTGAGCAGAGGGAACATCGGCGTCGTAGGACTCGGGGCACATCTGCCGTGGCATCCTGAAGGCATACTGCCCCACACGCTGTGGAGCCGCGTCCTGGAGAAGCTCCCTGACGTCGAATTCCGGGAGATGGACGTCGCCGCCGCCCTGATGACGATGCGGCTCAGCGACGAAGAGATTCCCCTCGTGCGGCGCTCCGCGGAGATCGGAGACGCCATGGTGCAAGCCATGGTCGATACCGCGGGCCCAGGGGTGTCCGAGGCGGAGATCTACGCCGCGGGCATGGCCGAAGGCTTTCGGCGCGGGACGCTTCCCGCGGCCATGCACCTATGGTCAGGCCGCGACCCCGTCGCCTCGGGGATACCCACATGGTGCTACCGCGCGCAGGCACCGCGCGAGCTGGCCGACGGGGACGTCATCTATGCCGAGGTGTTCTCCCAATTCGGCGGGCGCCACACGCAGCACCAGGTCACGATCGCGATCGGCGACGTGCACGAAGACTTCTGGCGCGCCGGCGACGTCGCGCAGCAGTCCTACCACGCCGGCCTGGCGACGCTCCGGCCAGGGCGGACCTTCGGCGACGTTGTGGAAGCGATGCACGCACCGCTCGACGCGCACGACGGGCAGATGTACCTCATCGCCGCTCACTCGATCAACGCTCTCCTCGCGGCCGGCAAGAACCGCGCAGACATCAGCCTGCTCCCAGGTACCGAGGCGTACCCGCCTGTGCGCGCTCACCCCACCTTCATGGCCGACCTGGTGCTGGAGCCCGGGATGTGTTTCGTCTTAGAGCCGCAGTACGCCTTCGGTCGTCACCTTGCCCACGTCGGCGGCACCGTGATCGTGACGGAGGACGAGCCCATCGCGCTCAGCCCGCTGACCCGCGAGGTGCTCCGCGCCCGGCGGTGACGAATCGTGGGCCGGGCTCGTGGCGTCGCTCCGCCACGAGCCCGCGCCTCCGCGGTGACTGGATCCACCTCGACGGCCCCATCGCTACGCCGCCGACGCGCTGGACGCGCCCACCGGCCGCGAGGTCGTCGAGTGCTGACCTGCGGAGCCGTGGACCTGACGACGGGCGAGAACACGCCCCACGGCTGCCTGTGCGTCAACGGCGTGCACGCCTGCGGGCCCGACGCGCACACCGTACGCCAGGACGCCATCGCGTCCTGGTCGGACTCGGTGGGTGTCGGTGACAGCGTGTCATCCGAGCGCTCCAGAGATCCAGTCGGCGGCCATGGCCTGCCAGCCGGGGCGGGCGTTACCGAGCAGGTGATCGCCATGTGGCAGGGTCACGTAGCGCCCGTGCGGTGCCAGGCGGGCCGGCGGCTCGCCGTTGGTCACGCCCGGGATGACGTCCTGGCCGCCGTCGATGACCAGCAGCGGGCAGGCGATCTGCGGGGCGGGAGCGGACAGGTCCACCTGGCCGGCGAAGCGCGTGCCGCTTCTTCGCCACCGGCCCGCTGGACGAGGAGCTCCCGTACGGGAGCCGGCTGGAGGCGACGCCGATGTCGGTCGAGCTGGCTCGGCTGTTACGGCGCTCGCCGAACATTCTGCTCATCCCGGGCACGTCCTCCGCCGCCCACCTGCGCGAGAACATCGCGGGCGCCGGAGTGTCCCTCTCCGAGGAGGACGTGGCCGAACTCGACGGCATCGGCCGCTGAACGAGCACCGGTTTCGGTTGTTCCCGGCTACGGATCAATCCTCGCTCTCCTCGTCGTCGCCGGCCGCCGGGTCGATCCCTGGCGGACGGGCTTCGTGACCATCACGGCCCTGGTGGCGGGGGTGTGGTGGAGGCGGCGTGGAGTTCGGCCGTGACGGCGCGTTCCCTGAGGGTGGCGGACTCCTCGCGCAGGGTGACGATCTGGGCGCGTAGGTCCTCGACGCGGGCGCGTTCCACCGCGAGTTGGGCGGCCAGGCGGTCGCGGTCGGTGGTGACGGCCTGTTCGCGGCGGTGGGCCTCGGCGGTCTCCTCGGCGGCCTGCGCCTTGGCGGCGAGGACATGGTCGGCGGCGTCCTGCTCGGCCTCGGCGGCGCGGCGGCGAGCCTCGGTGGCCTGTTCGCCGGCCTGGGCGGCTTCGGCGGCCGAGCGGGCGGCGAGGGCCATGGCGTCGGCGCGGGCCTGTTCGGCGGCCTCGGCTCGTTGCTGGGCGCGGCCGCGTTCGGCTTCGGCGGCCTGGGCGCGGGCGATGGCGGCGGCGGACGCCTGCTCGGCCTCGACCCGGGCCCGGCGCGACATCTCGGCGTCGGTGCGGGCCGTGTCACGTTCAGCCGTGGCCCGTCCGGCGCGGCGTTCCGCGTCCTCGGCGGCCGCGCGCGCCTCGCGGACCTCGGCCTCGGCCTGTTCTTCCCGTTCGGTCATGCGCCGCACCGCCCGGTCCCGCTCGGCCTCGGCGGCGCCGGCCCGCCGTTCGGCCTCCTCCGCGGCCTGGCGGGAACGCCGTTCGGTGGCGGCGGCCTCCCGTAGCGCCGCCAGCGCCTGCTCCCGCGCCGTCTCGGCGTCCCCGAGGGCGGTGTCCCGCTCGGCGAGCGCCTCGTCCATACGCCGGCGCATCTCCTCGCGTTCCCTGCGCGCGTGCTCGGTCGCCTCCCGGGCCAGCCGCACCTGCTCGAACGCCTGCTCCCGCTCGGCCCGCGCGATCGCCACCCGGGTGTGCGCCTCCGCCTGCACCGCGCTGAGCCTGGCCTCCACCCCCGCCGGGCTCAGCTCCTCCGCGAGCACCTGAGCCAATGGCGCCACCGCCGCGGCCAGCCCTTTCTCCATCCGCTCATACAGTTCTTCGGCCCGCGCCAGCGCCCCCTCCAGCCCCGGCGTCGCCCGCCGCATCTCCCGCTCCTTCTTGGCCGCCGCCTGACAGTCCTTCTCCAAGCAGTACTCCCGCGGCCTCCCCCTCCCCCCACCACGCCCGACCTCCGCCCCGCAGTGCCTGCACACCAGCACCCGTCCGCCCTCGGCCCTCACCCCGGCCTCAGTGTCAGCGGCCGTCCCCTTGCCCCGCTCGGTCCTCGTCACGATCACGGAGCCTAGCATTTTTGATTTTCTGGAAATCAAAAATCAGAAACAGCAATCCGTTGCGTGTCGTGAAGTCGAAGTAACTCACGGGAATGGGACTTCCCGCAAGCTATCTGAACGGCCAAAGACGCGGGCCGGCCTGCCCTCCCTAGGTCGGCGTTGAGCACGGCCATGACGGGATCGCCGTAGCACTCGCCGGGAATCGGGCGGATACCGCTGACCTGCGGTGAGCTTGTGTCAGGTCCTGGTCGGGAGCGCGGCGAACTCGGGGTGAGCCTGGTCGACGGCGTCAGGTAGGCCTGCGTCTTGGCGTGATGGGCGAGTGCGAGGTAGATGCTGGCCAGGCTCGGGTTCTTTCCTCTGCGCTCGCCGGTGGAATGAGCAGGTCAGAGTGGATGTCCTAGACGGACTCCCCCGCCTGCACGCCGGCGCAGCACGGTGTGCAGCACGCGACAGCACCCGCCCGGTGCCGGAGGCGATCAGCGGTCCGGCGAGCATTTCCAGGGCGATGCCGTGCGCGGTGAGGCCGGTGGTGGTCTTGGACCAGCCGTTGTCCCAGTACGACATCGTCGTCACGTTGCGGATCGCCTGACCGTGGGAGGGCGGCGCGGAGATCGACGGCAGCTGCGAGACCGCCTGGTATCCGTACTGGACCGAAGCCGGCGGTGTACCACCGTCCGTCCGGCGAACAGGCGAACAACACCGCGATCACCGACTACAACGTCCGCGGCGAGGTGACCCGCACCCGGATGCCGCACGCCGGGACCGACGGGCAGGTCGAGTACGTCACCACCGAGTTCGCCTACGACGAGGTCAGCAACCGGACCAAGGTGACCACGCCGCGTGGGGTGGAAGCGCCCGAGGCCGAGGATGCGACCGACTTCATCGCCGAGCCATCTGCAACGAGCTGAACCGCAAGAGCAAGGAGATCCACCCTTTCGATCGGGACGACCCGGTCTGATGGTGGCCCACCGGATGCGGACGGTCCAACCCGCCGACCGCATCGCCTTCCTGGACGGCGGCCGGCCGTCGAGGAGGGCCATCACGAGGAGCTGGTACGCCGCGGCGGCCGCTACGCCGATTTCCGGCCACGTTGGTGCGGTAGGCTCCTGGTAGTAGCTAGCCAAATTTGGCTAGTGAAGATCGGGAGGGTTCGATGAAGCCGGTACGGCTGCTGGTCCTGGGCGCGCTGCGCAGGCGCGGGCGCGCCCACGGCTACCAGATCCGCGCGGATCTGGAGTCGTGGGGCGCGCACGAGTGGTCAACCGCCACCTCGGGCTCGGTCTATCACGCGCTCAAGAGCATGGCCGGTCAGGGCCTGCTGGTGACGCACGAGACGGTCGCCTCCGAGGCCGGGGGGCCGCCGCGGATCGAGTACGAGCTGACCCAGCAGGGCGAACGGGAGTACCTCGACCTGTTGGGCCAGGCGCTGGCCGACCGAGAGCCGAGCCTGGACGTGCTGGGCGCCGCTGTCGGCCTCATCGAGGACCTTCCCCGGGAGCGGGCCCTGGAGTTGCTGCGCCAGCGGGCCCGCGTCATGCGCGAGTGGCGCGCGAGCATCACCGCGCACCTGCCCGAGGGCACGGATCTGGCGGCCTGGGGCCCGGTCGGCGAGGTGCTGTCCCTGTGGCTGAGCACCGCCGACGCCGGCGCCCAGTGGACCGACCGGATGATCCGCCGCCTGGAGGAGGGCGCGTTCACCATGGCCGGCGAATAGGAGTTCCCCGATGGCCGACGAGATCGCCATACCGCTGCTTCCCTGCCGCTCCATCGACGAGATGGCCGACTTCTACACGATGCTCGGTTTCCACCAGATCTACTACCAGGTACGTCCGAACCCGTACGTGTTGCTCAAGCGCGAGGATCTGCAGCTGGGCTTCTTCGGCATGCCGGAGGCGTTCAAGCCCGAAGACTCCTACGGGACCTGCGTGGTCGTCGTGCCGGACACCGGAGAGCTGTTCGAGGCGTTCGCCGCGGGCATGCGCGCGGCGCACGGCAAGCTCCTGGTCTCCGGCATCCCCCGGATGACCCGGCCGCGCAGGCGGAAGAACGACGGCAACCGCTCCGGCTTCGCCGTCATCGACCCCGGCGGCAACTGGATCCGCTTCATGGCCGCCCGCCCCCTGCCGGAGAAGGAAGAGGCCACGAGCAGGCTCACCACCTCGCTGAACCGGGCGGTCGTGATGGGCGACTCCCACGGCAGGCACGAGCGGGCGGCCGAGATCCTGGACGGCGCCCTGGAGCGGGACAAGGACACCGCGTCGGCGGCCGAGCTGCTGGAGGCGCTGGTCTACCGGGCCGAGCTCGCCGTCCGCGCCAAGGACCACGCCGCCGCCGGGCACGCCCTGGCCCGGGCACGCGCCCTCCCCCTGACCGAGGCAGAACGCGAGCAACTCGCCCAGCCCTTGACGGCCATCGACGACCTCGAGGCCGTGCTAGGTCCCTGACCGGGTACGGCGCTCGCGCGGGGCCGCCGAGCGTGGCGGCCCCGCGCGCATGTGGCCGAGGCGAGGACGGAGCCGTGGATCAGCGAGCTCTTGCCCGAACCCGCCACGCCCGTCACGACGCAGAGGACGCCGAGCGGGATGTCGACGTCGACGTCCTGGAGGTTGTGCCGGGTGGGGCCGCGGATCTCCACCTTGTCCTTGGGCGTGCCCACCTCGTCCTTGAGCGTGGCCCGGTCGTCGAGGTGGGGTCCCGGTAGAAATGAAGAAATTTCCAACGAAGTACCGCCGGACCTGCGGTAACGGTTGGCTCAGTTGTGCACGCTGCCGTGGCTCGGGTTCGTGCCCGATGACGTGACCGCGGCGCCGGCCGCGGCGGTGGCGCGGGTGGCCGAGCGGCTGGGGGTGACTCCGGCGGCGCTGAGGTTGTACGGCAAGCGCGATCAGACCCGCTCGGACCACCTGGGCCAGGTCGCCACGTATCTGGAGTGGCAGACGGCTCCGGCGGGCAGCCAGACGATGAAGGAACTGGAGCAGTTCCTGCTGGACCGGGCGATGGAGCACGACTCGCCGACGCTGCTGTTCAACCTGGCGCGCGAGTATCTGATGGCGGCCAAGGTGATCCGGCCCGGCGTGCTCATCTCGGCCAAGATGGTCGGCACGGCCCGCAAGGCGGCCTCTGATCTGCCTTCGCAGATGGTGGGGCACCTGCTGACCGGTGAGGTCCGCGCCGACCTGGAGCGGATGCTGATCGTGGATGCGGGGTTGGGGATGACCTGGCTGGAGTGGCTGGTCAGCCCGGCCCGGGACGCCTCGGCGACGTCGGTGAGGACGGCGATCGACAAGCTGACCTGGTTGCGCGCGATCGACGCCCACCAGATGGATGTGTCGGTGCTGCCGAACGAGCGGCGCCGGTTCCTGGCGCAGGTGACGCGTCGCTCGACCAACCAGGGACTGGAGCGGCGGCCGCCCCCGCCGACCCGGACCATGGCCGACCGCTCATCAGGCCGGCCACACCCGCAGTGTCTGCTCGTCGTCGGAGTCGGGCTCGCCCCGCGTCCCGACCGCCCTCAGCGCCGCCGCATACGCGGCAACCTGCTCCCCGGCATCGCTCTCGCAGGCCCGGCGAAAGCCACCAGGAGGGGCCGCTCCGTGCGCCCGCCCTCCACCACGAACCCGGCCTGGTTGTCACTGAACTCCATCAGCCCGGCGACACGCAGTGCGTCCCCGGACTCGCTCGGCATCGCGATCACGCTCGCTCCACAGCGGCCGCCGTCCTTGGCCGTAGCCGAACCTCGGCTCGTCATCGCCCATGATCCCGACCGTAGACGTCGCGCGACTGCCGTCCAGGCCCTTTGCGTCGCCGCAGGTCAGGCAAATTCGGTGAAAATCTCCCGGGACTACAGGCCAGGGGGAGCCACTCAAGATCCACTCAATGTGGGTTTTGGGCTTATGTGGGCTGACACCCAAGATGTGCGACTGGGGGACGGTCTTCGGCCTGGCTGGCCTACCACAGCAGGTGCCGGCCCTTGGCCCCACTGGCGGCTTGAGTGTGCCCCCAGGGCACGGTGTTCCCTAGTGCGTGGAACAACCATCTCCACCCAGGAGGACCGCCCGATGTCCATGCCAGGACCCGGCCAGACCCCGGCCTCGGCCGCGCGCCCGAGCTCACCGCACCAGGCTGACGACCCGGCACCCGGCCGTCACGGGCCGGGTGCCGACGGCTCCCGGCCGTTCGGTGCCCACGTCCGCATGAGCGGGTGGAAGCCGCTGGTCGTCATCGTCGTGCCGCCGGTCGTGATGGTGCTCCTGCAGATCCTGCTGTACCAGGTCGTGGGCGTCATCGAGGGCAGCGACGACCCGATGTCCGCCACCTTCACCCCGCTGAAGCTCTTGGCCGTCAACCTGAGCGTGGGCATCGCGGGCGTGGTGGCGATCCTGCTGCTGGCACGGCTGGCGAAGGTGCCGTGGCGCAGCCTGATCAGCTCGCCACGGGTGTTCGACGGTCGACGCCTGGCGCAGTACCTGCTCGGCGCGTCCCTGCTGGTGGGCGCCGGCATCGGCGTGGTGGCGCTGGTTGCCCCCGAGTCCCCCGGCTGGGTGGCGTTCGGTGTCTCCGGGACGACGATCCTCATGCTGGTGATCACCGTGCTGAGCACCCCGCTCCAGTCCGTCGGCGAGGAGCTGATGTTCCGCGGCGCCGCGCTGCCCGCCGCCGCGTCCTGGGTGCGCGCGGTTCGCCCGGCCCTCGCCGTCGGTCTGGTGGTCTCCAGCCTGGCCTTCGCGATCGTTCACGGCTCCAGCGACCCCTGGCTGTTCGGCTACTACACCTTGCTCGGCGTTGCCACGGGACTGATGGCGATCATCAGCCGCGGCATCGAGGCGCCGGCCGCGTTCCACGTCGCCAACAACGTCCTGTTCTCGAGCGTCAACGCGCTGATGGCAGACGGCGAGGGCTACACCATCGACCGGTCCACCGACACCGGTGATGCGGCCCTCCTGATCCTCGCCGCCGTCAACATCGCCATGGTCGTCCTCGTCTGGGGGCGCGAGCGACGTGCACGGAGCACGACCTAAAATCGGCACCGGACGACGAGGTGAGGGCCCATGACCTGGAGCACACGCGAGATCGCCGACCTGGCAGGCACCACGGTGAAGACGGTGCGCTACTACCACCAGGTCGGGCTGCTCGACGAGCCCGACCGCGAGCCCAACGGCTACAAGCGCTACGAGGTGCACCACCTGACGCGGCTCCTGCAGATCAAGCGCCTGACCGGGCTCGGTGTGCCGCTCGCGCAGGTGGCCGAGATGGGCACGAGCGGCGAAGGACAGGCCTCCGTCTTCCGGACCGTCGACGCCGAGCTCGAGGCGACGATCCGGCGGCTGGAGAGCATCCGGCGAGAGCTGGCCACCCTGGCGCAGCCGGGTGCGTCACCGGAGGTGCCGACCAGCTTCAGCGGCCTCGTCCAGGACCTGCGCGACAACGACCGCGCCCTGCTGACGATCTACGCCCAGCTTTTCTCGGACGAATCGATGGAGGTGCTGCGCCTGACGCTCGAGGCACACCCGAACGACGATCTCGACGAGGCGTTCCGCGACCTGCCCGAAGACGCCGACGATGCCACCCGGCAGGCCCTCGCCGAGCAGCTCGCGTCCTTCATCGACCCGGGCGCCACCGCACACGGCGTGGCGCTGGAGCCGCGGGCCACCACGCCAGGCCAGGCCGAGGCGGCGCGGCGCGCCGCCGGTCACGCCCTCAGGGCGCTCTACAACCCCGCGCAGGTCGACGTACTCCGTCGAGCGCACCTGCTCCACGAGGCCGACGACGACAACCCCGCAACCCGCGCCGGCATCACGGTCAGTGCTCAGCCGTCGTCCGACGACCGCGGAGACGGCGAGAAGCCACAGTCTGCTCGGTGATTTGACCATGGGCGGTGACCAGGCGGGTGGCGATGTCGCGCAGGCTGAGGGTTCTGCTCGCGCAGGTGCAGGGCCGGCCGTCCCCGCTGAGCTCAACCCCAGCCGGACGACCTCACAAGGTCACGCGATCGGCCACACCCGCAGCACCTGATCGTCATCGGGATCGACCTCAACCCGGTAGCCGACCGCGTGCAGCGCCTCCTCATACCGCTCCAGTTCTTGCGCCGAGACCTTGTCGTCGGAGCAGGCGATGGCGAAGGGCCGGCCACTCCCCCGCCCTCGACGACGAATCCGCAAGCGAATCGAGATGGCGTCCTCCTCCCGAAGGCGTCCCCAGCCCAAAGTAACGCTGTGTAGTTGAGTGGGTCGCTCAGCGGAGCGGCCGGAGGGCTACGGTTGCTGTTCTCTGGCCTCGGCCAGAGTTTCGTGCACGACGCCGACCGAGACTTTGACTCCGGTGGCGATGGTGCGGATGGATTCCCCGCGCCGGCGGCGGTCGAGGATGGCGGTGCGCTTGTCGTCGTCGACGACGGGTCGGCGACCGCCGACCTTGCCCTGTTTACGGGCGGTCTCCAGGCCGTTCTTGGTCTTGCGGACGATTCGGAATCGGACAGGGCGCACGGAAGCCCTGGTTTGGCGGGGTGTCCTGTTCGCTTTCGTCAAACGAACGGTAGATGAACACGCGGCGCGCCGCCGCGACGTGAGGCCTTGGCCTGGAGACTCTCCTCCTCAGCTGCCCGGATGGCGGCGGCTCACGACTCCTTCGGCTGTGTTTACCCCCCTCCGGCCTCGTCGTAGGGCGCCCACCCCTTGTCGAGAAGGTGGAACCCCGCATCGATGGCCGCCGCTGGATCGGGCTCACGGATGGCCATGAGCTGAATCTGCAGGGCAAACCGGACGTAGAAGCGGATTTCTTCGCTTGGCTCCTCCAGCCCGAATTCCTCGGTGATCGCCGCGACCAAGGCATCCTCGTGGCGCAACCACATCTTCTCCGCGTAGTCGACCAGAGCCGGCGTCTCCTCCATGAGAGCGAGTATTCGGCTCTGCGGCTCGGATTTGAGCGCGGCGATTTCGGAGAGGTAGTGGGCCTTCAGCGCGTCGGAGATCGAGGTCCCCGCCGTGCGGCCACTCACCGCAGCAATCAGGCGTTCATGCCGCTCGCCTTCGTCACTGAAGACAAGCGCCTCCTTGTGTGGGAAGTGTGTGAAGACCGTCTTGGGCGACACATCGGCCGCATCCGCGATCTCGCGCACAGTCACCGCATCGAAGCCGCGTGCGAGGAAAAGCGTCGTCGCCGCCTCCAGTATCGCCGCCCGCGTCGCCGCCTTCTTGCGCTCACGTCGCCCTGCCGTCGCTGCATCCACCATGGCGCATACTCTACACCCGAACACTAAGGATATTGACAGTAAAAGTAGTCTCGGTATAGTTAGTGAGTGAGTGAAGTAAGAGGTTCTCGCTCATGGCGTACTCGTTGACGGTCACCGGGCTCCTAGCCATGAGGTCCCAGCCCAGCCGCTCGGCCTCCCCGGCGCGCCCGAAAATCGCCGCCGCCGATCGGGAGTCGCAGGCACAAGCGAGCCGCGTCAATCTCCGGCGGCCCTCCCGCCATCCCCGGCTACCAGAAAGGGATCCGACCATGTCCGAAGCAATTGACTCACGGTCCAAAAGTCGCGAGATGCCTGTCTCCCACGTGCGCCTGCCTGCGCAGCGCCGAGTGGCGGGAGCGTTGCTCATCGCCGGGCCGGCGATCTTCCTGCTCGGGGAGTTCGTCGCCGCCGCAGCGTGGACCGACCCCGCCTACAGCTACACGCACCATTTCATCAGCAACCTCGGAGTCCGCGGGCCCTCGACTCTGTTCGGGCAGTACATGTACTCGCCCCTGGCCTGGGTAATGAACGCCGGATTCCTCCTCTTCGGGATCACGATCCTGGCCGGGGTGGCCACGCTGCGCGATCTGTCGGACGGCCGCCGTTGGGCCATGCTCGCCCCCGCGACGCTGCTGGCCGTCGGCGGCGTCCTGCTCGCGCTGTTTCCCGGATCTGGCGAGGCACTCAACAACGGCACCGGCGAGTACCACAGCATGGGAGCCTTCGCCGGCTTCGTCGGCGGGAACGCGCTGGCCATCGTGCTCGGAAGCAGGTGGCGGCGTATCGGCATCTCTCCGCGAATGGGGCGAGCACTGATCACGGTCGGCGTGATCGGTCTGCTTTCGATGGTGCTCTACCTCGTGATGATCTTTACCGCGGGCGACACCCCCATCGGCATCATCGGCCTCATCGAACGCGGCGCCGTCCACCCGTTCCTGACCGGCCTCATCTGCGCCGGAGCATCGATCTGGAAGCGGAAGACCGTGAATGAACCCCTTGCGCCCTCCGTCACCACGGAAATGGCAGCATGACGCCGAACTCTTCGAGCACCCACCAAAGACGGGCACTCATGTGCAGGGGTCATAGGCGGATCCCGGCGGATCTCAGGCGGCCAAGCCGACGTCGAGGCGGCGGTCCATGTCGATGTCGATCCGGCCGTAGAGGTTGGCGTTGGACCAGAAGCAGGGGCGAAAGGCCGCGTCTGTCGACGTCGGTCATCTTCTCCTGCCAGGCGGGGTCCTTCAGGGACGGACTGAATCCTCCACGACCCGCAGCCCCTCGTGAATCTCCCGGCGCAGCTCTGGGGCGGCGACGTACTCGGCGACGAAGATGCTCTTGACCGCCTTGCCGAGTTCCTCGATGGCCTTGTAGGTGGGTGCTTGCTAGACGCACACCGATTTCCGGTCCACGTGCCAGTAGATCATGACGCCGGGGCCGCCGTAGCGGGCGTGGTACTCGGTCATCAGGTTCGACGACCACGACCCGAACTTCTTCGAATCTCCACATTCGTGCCCAGCGCGTACAAGACCGGCGACAGGCGTTTGCGGATCACCTCGCGCGAGGTCGCCTCCCGGGTGGCGACCGTGGTGAACGCGTCGGTGAAGTCGGTGACGAAGTCCGACCCCTTCAGGAAGTCCAGCAGGTCGATGATGCCCTAGCGGGGCGGCGACCTCGGTGTGCAGCGCCCGCAGGTTCTCCGGCACCTTCAGCTTGCCCAAGTCCGGGATGTGCCAACGCGACGCGCCCGCGGTGCGTTTTCACCTTCGCGCCGCCGGACTTGTGATGAGCACGGTCACGCCCAACGGGCGACCTCGGCCCGTAGCGCTTTCGTCGCGCTGCAGGCATCACGCCTGCTTCATGCTGATCTGCTTGAGCACGGGCTGCGGACCTGTCGCAGCAATTAGTGACCTCGTTGCCGGCTGAGGAAGCACGACAGGAGTCGCCTGAAGTCGTGGGGGTGCTCGAGTGCCGGCACGTGCCCGCATCGGCCGAGCACGTGCAGACGGACGTCGGCCAGGTGGTCGAGCAGGGGCAGGGCTGCCGTCCTGAGCGGGGTGACTCGGTCGTCGGCGCCGTGGACGAGCAGCACGGGTGCGCGGATCCCGGCCAGCGTCTGCGCCGGGAGTGTGAGCTCTTGGGCCCAACGTGCCCTCGGTGGAGGGAACAACGACGCGTATGCGGCCGCCCCCGCTTGCATCGCAGCTGCACGGGCGGCGACGGCTGACTCGGTCACGAGCGCTTGGTCGTGGACGAGGCGACTCAACATGTCTCGTGCCCCGGGCGGGCCGGCGGGAGCGGCCCAGACCGCGTCGAGCTCGGCGGACAGCGGCGCCCCGGGGGCGCCCATCGTGGAGACCGCCACGACATGGGTGACCTGCCGGGGACGCGCGGCCGCCAGCGCCAGCGCCACGGCGCCGCCCATGGAGTGGCCCACCACGGCGTAGTGCTCGACACCGAGAGCATCCATCAGGCCCGCGGCCTGCTCCGTCCACAGCCGGAGCCCACCCCTGGAGCCCGGCGGGATCGGTGTACGGCCGAACCCCGCCTGGTCAGGAGCCACCAGGTGCCAGGACGTGCCCAGCTCCTGTGCCGTCGCCGACCAGGCTCCGGATCCGGTCGTACCGGGTCCGGAGCCGTGCAGCATCAGCACCGCGGGCCCGGTGCCGCTCTCCAGGACGTGGACGGGGGAGCCGTCGACTGTGACGGTCCGAAGTGCCGTCACCGAGACACGTCAGGTGTGCTCATGCCGATGCGGAGTTGATGGACTTCGAGAAGACTTCCATCATCGCCCTGCCGAATTGCGGCATGTCGGGCCACCCCCGGCAGGAGACGAGGTTGCCGTCCACGACGTCGGGAGCGTCGATGACCGTCGCGCCCGCGTTCTCCATGTCACCGGTGATGGGGGGGAAACACGCCGTCTTTCGACCCTTCAGCAGCCCGTACACAGCCGGCACCTGCGCGCCGTGGCACACCAGCGCGATCGGGAGGTTGCGCGCGAAGAAGTGCTCGGTGATGCGCCTGACGTCGGCGTCGACCCGGATCCACTCGGGGGCACGTCCCCCAGGGATGATGAGGGCGTCATAGCGCTCGACGTCGACCTCGGCCCAGGGCACGTCGACCGGCAACTTCCGGCCGTTCTTCTCCACGTAGGCGTCGGAGTTGGGGTCGAACTCGTGGATGACCAGCTGAACGTCACGCATCGTCCGTGACGAGACGTCAACGTCCCAGCCGCCCTCCTGCACGCGATAGTAGGGATACATGGTGTCGAGCTCCTCGGCGGCGTCGCCGGTCAGGAGCAGCGCTCTGGGCACCTGCTTCTCCTCGCAACTGGGACGGGTTGCGGTGGATCCAATCCGATCCAATCCGATCCGATTGGGTTAGCATTCCTCGGTCCAGCCCACCCGTCAACCCTTTACCGCCATTCCGTCCGCCTCGTCCTTCACCTCGTCGAACAATCGCCGGAACCGCTCGCCGGACCGCAGGATGTGCCGGCGCATGGCGTAGGCGGCGGCGTCGGGGTCACGCGCGGCGATCGCGGCCAGGACTTCTTCGTGCTCGGCCATGGCCAGGTGGGTGACCTGGGTGTCGTGGAGAAGCCGGAACAGGTGCACGTGCGCGTGCAGGCGGGCGAGCGCTTCGCGGATGACCTGGTTCTCCGCACTCAGGGCGACGAGATCGTGAAAAGCGGCGTCGCGCAGCCCGAAGGCGCCGTAAGCCATGAGCCCGTCGCCCCCCTCCAGCTCCGCCATCTCCTCCAGCAGTCGTCGCAGCCCGGCCACCTGCGTCGCGGATGCGCGTTCGGCGGATCTGCGCGCCGCTGCCGGCTCGAGGAGCAAGCGGGCCTCGAGCATGTCCTCGAAGCGGTCACGGGTGATCTGGGGGGGAATGCGATAACCGGCATGGGGCACGCGCACGACCAGGCCCTCGGCCTCCATGCGGTTCAGAGCGTCTCGGATCGGCGTCTGCGAGACCCCGAGCTCCCGGGCCAGGACGTCGATCGTGACGCGGGAGCCGGGCTCGATCCGCAGCGACATCAGCTGCCCGAGCAGCGTGTCGTACACCTCGTCGGCGAGCCGGCCGCGAGATCTTCTCGGCGGCTTCCCGCCCGTCATGGCCTCACGGCGCCGCGCGATCATCGCTTCGTCGTCCATCGTGACGTGAGGTCCTTTCCTGCGTCTTCGGGAGCCTGTTGACATCGGTCGCAACGCTGCGGGATCCTGACGCCCCCACCCGGATCGTATAGGAAAGGCGACGGATGCCCGCCATCCTTCACCTTTCACGTAACCGCCCGCCATCGCTCCACTTCAAGGAGTTGGAGCTCCGCAACTGCTCGGCGAAGCACGCAGCAAGGCTCCGGAAGTCCCCCCCAGAAAGCAGGCAAGAGGATGCGGTATCCCAAGCGAATAGGACGACTGTCCGTTCCCGGGCGAAAGGTGCAGCTGGCGACGGCGGCCATGTTGGTGGCCACCACCGTGGCGGCGTGCGGCGGCGGCGGCCAGGACGCCGCCCCCAAGGCACCGGCGGACATCCCGGAGCTGACCAAGGACCCGCTGACCCTCAGCTTCATCTGGTTCGAGTGGCCCCCCGCCCAAGCGCTGGAAGCCTTCGCGAACGCGGAGTACAAAAAGGTGCGGCCGAATGTGACCATCAAGGTCAACACCGTGCCGAACGCGAACTGGCACGACGCGATGTTCACCCAGTTCGCCGCGCACAAGACCGACTTCGACATCGCGATCCTGGACTCGCAACACATCGGCGAGGCCGTGACGAACGGCAACATCCTCGACATCACCGACTTCGTCAAGAAGAACATCGACGTCGCGGCCTACAACCCGTACCTCCTGGCGGCTTACGGCCAGTTCCCCCAGGCGGAGACCGGCAAGCGTGACGAGAACGCCAGCCTGTACGGACTGCCGTTGCTCGGCGACACCTGGACGATGATCTACCGCAAGGACCTGATCGGCGACAAGCCGCCGCAGACCTGGGACGAGATGATCTCAGTCGCCGAGAAGTGCCAGGCGGACAACCCTGGCGTCAGCGGGCTGGCTTTCCACCAGGCCAACGGCTCCGACGCCGCGGCCGTGACCTACAACACGGTCAACGGCGTCTACGGCGGCAACCTCTGGGACCCCAAGACGCGCAAGATCCAGGGCGTGCTCAACGACGCCGCGGGCCAGGAGGCGATGAACGTCCTGGTCAACAAGATGAAGCCGCTGACCGCCAAGGGCTCCGGCAACTGGTTCATCGACGAGGTGAACGCGGCGGTCGCCCAGGGCAAGGCGTGCATCGCGTTCAACTGGATCGCCGCGAGCGGCGGCCTGCTCGACCCCAAGCAGTCGACGCTCGGCACCACGCGGGAGCAGATTCTCGGCAAGCTGGGTTTCGCCACCCTGCCGACCCAGAAGACGAACCTGGTGCCTCTCGGCGGCATGGGGATGCACGTGTCGGCCTACGCCTCCGAGAGCAACCAGGCGGAGGCCCTGAACTTCATGAAGTGGTTCGAGCAGGCCGACGTCCAGAAGAAGTGGGCCGCGGCCGGTGGCGTGCCATCGCGTACGGACGCCCTGCAGTCGCCCGAGTTCCTCAATGCCGGCCCGTTCAACAAGGTGTACGCCGACTCGGTTCCGCGGATGCGGGACATGTGGAATGTGCCCGAGTACGCGCGCCTCGTCGACATTGAGAACACCAACGTGAACGCGGCTCTCAACGGCGCGAAGCAGCCCAAGGAGGCGCTCGACGACATCGCCAAGGAGCAGCAGGGCGTGCTCGACTCCAGCGGCCGTAAGGGCGGCGGCGGACTGTGAGTGACCCCGTCCCTCTGACGACCGACCACCCCGGGCAGGTGGCGTCCGCGACGCCGCCTGTTCCGGGGCGGTCCCGCCGGTTGAGCGACCGCGGGCTCGCGGTGGCCTTCATCTCCCCCGCGCTGCTGCTGTTGCTCGCGATGTCGGTGTTCCCGTTGCTGTGGGCGTTGTACCTGTCGTTCACCGACTACTCGGCCACCCGCGGGGGGGCCGCCTATTTCGTCTGGTTCGAGAACTACATCGCCATCCTGACGTCGGCGCAGGTCCATCTGAGGGCCTTGACGACGTTGATCTACGTGGTGGGCGCGGTCGCCTTGCAGACCGTGCTCGGTTTCACCATCGCCTACCTGATCTCACGGCGCACGCGCGGGCGAGGACTGCTGACCACTCTGTTCCTGGTTCCGATGATGCTGTCGCCGGTCGTGGTCGGCCTGTTCTGGCGATTCATGCTCGACGCGCAATTCGGCGTGATCAACAGCATGCTCGGCTCGCTCGGCCTGGGGCAGGTGGAGTGGCTCACCCGGCAGCGAACGGCACTGATCTCCTTGATCGTGGTCGACACGTGGCAATGGACGCCGTTCATCATGCTCATCGCACTCGCCGGCCTCACCGCGGTTCCCAAGTACCTGTACGAGGCCGCCTCGATCGACCGGGCGTCCGAGTGGTTCCGGTTCCGCACCATCACTCTTCCGCTGGTGTGGCCGCTGCTGCTCATCGCCGTGTTGTTCAGGGCCATCGAGGCCTTCCGGCTGTTCGACCTCGTCTACATCCTCACCAGCGGAGGTCCGGGGGTCTCCACCGAGACGTTGTCGTTCCACGTCTACAAGGTCGCGTTCCTGGGCTTCAACACCGGAACCGCCTCGGCGTACGGGATCCTCATGGTCCTCGTCGTCATCGTCTTCACGCAGCTCTACCTGCGCTACTTGAACAAGCTCAAGGAGGACTGATGGCCGTCTCCGTCGACGAGGCCGTGTCCGCAGGTCCTGTCCGGGATCACTCACCTCCCGCGCGCCGCTTCGGAGGCCGGGGCCGCGCCGTGCTGGAGGTCGCGCTGCTGACCGTGCTGGCCGTCGTGATGCTCTTCCCGGTGCTGTGGATGATCGAGACGTCCATCAAGGAGAACCGGGACGTCTACGCCATCCCGGCCAAGTTCTTCGACTTCAAGGTCACTCTGGACCATTTCAGGGACGTGTTCGTCGCCTCCGGCGGCGGTCGCTCGGCCTTGTCCGTGTCGTTCCTCAACTCCGTCGTGGTGGCCGGGGTCTCCACGGTGCTGGCCACCGTGCTGGGGGTACCGGCGGCCTGGGCCTACTCACGCTTCTCCGTGAAGGCCAAGAAGGACCAACTGTTCTTCATCCTGTCCACCCGCTTCATGCCGCCCGTGGTGGTCGTGATCCCGATCTTCCTCATGTACCGCCAAGTCGGGCTGTTCGACTCCAAGCTCGGCCTGATCCTCATCTACACCGCGTTCAACGTCCCGTTCACGATCTGGATGATGAAGGGGTTCGTCGACGAGGTGCCCGCAGAGTACGAGGACGCCGCCATGCTCGACGGCTACACCCGCCTGCAGGCGTTCTGGCGATTCACCCTTCCCCTGCTCCTGCCCGGCATCGCCGCGACGGCGGTCTTCGCTCTCATCTTCTCCTGGAACGAGTTCGTGTTCGCCATCTTCCTCACCTCCAGCGACAGCGTGCGGACAGCCCCACCCGCCATCGCCGGCCTCATCGGTGGAACCACTGTGGACTGGGGTCTCGTGGCCGCCGCCTCCGTCGTGTTCGCCCTACCGGTGCTCGTCTTCGCCTACCTGGTGCGCAAGCACCTCGTCGCCGGTGTGACGCTCGGGGCGGTGCGACGCTGATGGCGGGCATCGAGGTGACCGCCCTGCACAAGCGCTACCCGGACGGGACGGTCGCGGTTGATCACGTGGACCTGTCCATCGGCGACGGCGAGCTGTTCGTGATGCTCGGCCCTTCGGGGTGCGGCAAGACGACCACGCTGCGGTCCATAGCCGGCCTGGAGAGGCAGACGACGGGCGACATCCGCATCGGCGACACGCTGGTCAACGACCTGCCGCCCGCCGAGCGCGACATCGCCATGGTGTTCCAGTTCTACGCTCTCTACCCGCATCTGAGAACCCGCGACAACCTGGCGTTCCCCCTGCGGGCCGAGGGACTGCCCAAGCCGGAGGTGCAGGAGCGGGTCGACGAGGCCGCCCGGCTGATGCGGCTCGGTCCGCTCCTGGACCGGCGACCGCGCCAGCTTTCCGGCGGGGAGCAGCAGCGCGTCGCGCTCGCTCGCGCCCTGGTGCGACGACCGCGCGCGTTCCTCATGGACGAACCTCTCACCAATCTGGACGCGGAGCTGAGGGCGGACATGCGCACGGAGATCAAGCACCTGCAGGGGGAACTGGGGACGACGATGGTCTACGTCACCCACGACCAAGTCGAGGCGATGTCGCTCGGTCACAGAATCGCCATCCTCAACAAGGGCCGCGTCGAGCAGATCGGCACGCCGCTGGAGGTCTACGACCGTCCGGCGAGCCTTTTCTGCGCCGCGTTCATCGGCTCCCCGCCGATGAACCTGATCGAGGTGGAGGTGGCCGACGGGAAGCTGCGCAGTAAGAGCGGACTGGCCCTCACGCCACCGCCAGGCCTGCCGCGCGACCGTTCCCTGGTCGCAGGCGTCCGGCCGGAGGCGCTGGAAGTCACAGAACCAGGAGCGGAAGGTTCGGTCCCGGCCCGCGTGGTCTCGGCGGAGTGGCTGGGCGACGAAATCATCTACGTGGTCGACCACGACGGCCAGCGCGACGTACGGGTACGGATGCCACCGACTGTCCGTTTCGCTGCTGACGCACCGGTCGGGCTGCGGCACACCGGCGGCCCTCCGCCGGTCTACGACGTGAGCACGGAAGAGCTGGTGGCCTGATGGGAACGGTGGCAGCGCACGGGCTGTGCAAGTCCTTCGGTAAAGTCCAGGCCCTGGACGGGGTGACGCTGGACGTGCCGGACGGCTCGTTCTTCGTCGTGCTCGGGCCCTCCGGGGCAGGCAAGACGACGACCCTGCGAGCGATCGCCGGCCTTGAGAAGCTTGACGCCGGGTCGGTGCATCTGGACGGGAGGGACGCGACCGCTGACGCCCCGGCCGCACGCGACCTCGCCATGGTCTTCCAGAGCTACGCCCTCTACCCGCGGCACACGGCGTACGAGAACATCGCTTCGCCGCTGCGGGCACGCCGCTGTTCTTCGAGCGAGGTCGCCGCCGCCGTCGAGCAGATATCGAGCCTGCTGCACATCGAACGTCTGCTGCAGCGTCGTCCCGCGCAGTTGTCGGGCGGTGAGATGCAGCGTGTCGCCCTGGCCCGGGCGCTGGTCCGTCGCCCGCGCGCGTTCCTCATGGACGAGCCGCTGACGAACCTCGACCTCAAGCTCCGCGTCGAGATGCGCACCGAGCTCACCCGCATCCACCGGAGCCTCGGGGGAACCTTCCTCTACGTGACCAACGACCAGGTCGAGGCCCTGTCCATGGCCGACCAGGTCGCGGTCCTCAAGGAGGGGAAGGTGCAACAGGTCGGAACGCCGACCGAGGTGTACGAGCGGCCGGCCAACCAGTGGGTCGCAGGCTTCGTCGGGAGCCCGCCGATCAGTCTGCTCGCCTGCCACGCCGAGGGAGATCGTCTGGTCGGGGCGGGAGGCTGGACGCTGCCGCGGCCCCGCTGGACCACGGCTGAGGACGGTCGTCCGCTGCTGCTGGGCCTGCGCGCGGAGGACCTGTCCGTCGAGCAGCGTGGGGACGCGTCGTTGCCGGGTGAGCTCTACGGCCTTGAGCCGCTCGGTGACCGAACGGTGGTCGACGTCCAAGTGGGGACGGAGATGCTCAAGGTCAAGGCACGGCCCACCGTCACCGGTACGCCGGGCGAGCGGCTGCTAGTCACGGTCGACCTGGACCGTGCGCACCTGTTCGATGCGGGCACCGGGCTGGCGCTGTCCGAGGCCGGGAGGTAACCACGCAGGGCGGCGACGTCAACATGTGCCCGCACGTGGCAATCGAGCCTCGGCGGACCGTCACCGGTGAGCACGGCCTGACGACGCTGAAGCAGCCATGGCCCGAGAAGGCGTTCGTCAACGCGCGTGGCGCGATCGCTGAGGTCACGCGGGACATCCCCAAGAACATCGCAGGAGGCGACGCAGTGAGTGACCCGATGAACGTCCTGGCCCCCGAGCACCGGCGGCTCCGGATCGGCGACGCCTGGCGCGACGCCGCCGGCGGAGCCACCTTCGCCGTCGAGGACCCGGCCACCGGCAAGACCATCGCCGAGGTGGCGGACGCCGACGTCGCCGACGGGCTCGCCGCTCTGGACGTGGCGAGCAAGGCAATGGCGGAGTGGGCGGCGACCCCGCCGCGAAAACGGTCCGAGTTGTTGACCGCGACGTACCGGGCACTGACCGAGCGATCCGAGGAGGTCGCCCGGCTGATAACGCTCGAGATGGGCAAGCCGCTCGCCGAGGCTCGGGGAGAGGTGGCCTACGGCGCCGAGTTCTTCCGTTGGTTCGCCGAGGAGGCGGTGCGCGTCGAGGGACGCTACAACACCGCTCCCGCTGGTGGATATCGCATCCTCACCGTGCCGAAGCCGGTCGGACCGTGCGTCTTCGTGACGCCCTGGAACTTTCCGTTGGCCATGGGTGCCCGCAAGATCGCTCCTGCGCTGGCGGCGGGCTGCACGACGATCACCAAGCCGGCAGCCCAGACGCCACTCACCATGCTGTTCCTGGCCCGCATCATGGAGGAGGTCGGCGTTCCCCCGGGCGTCGTCAACGTCGTGACAACCAAGCGTGCCGGCGAGGTGGTCTCAGCACTGCTGGCCGACCGCCGGACCCGCAAGCTTTCGTTCACCGGGTCGACCGAGGTCGGGCGCGTGCTGCTACGACAGGCGGCGGACAACGTGCTGCGCACCTCCATGGAACTGGGCGGCAACGCGGCCTTGATCGTGTGTGCCGACGCGGACCTGGACGTCGCGCTCGACGGTGCCATGGTGGCCAAGATGCGCAACATCGGGGAGTCCTGCATCGCGGCCAACCGAATCTACGTCGAGGAGCCGGTGCGCGAGGAGTTCACGGCGCGCTTCGCCGAGCGGATGGGCGCGCTCTCGGTGGGCCACGGTCTCGACGACGGCGTGGACGTCGGGGCGTTGATCGACGAGGCCTCGGTCACCAAGATCGACGAGCTCGTCGCCGACGCGGTCGATCGCGGCGCCCGTGTCGTGGTGGGCGGCGAGCGTCCGGATGGGCCGGGCCACTTCTACCCGCCTACGGTCCTCGTCGACGTGCCCGAAGACGCGCGGATACTGGAGGCGGAGATCTTCGGCCCGGTGGCGCCGATCATCTCGTTCACGTCCGACGACGAGGTGATGGCGAAGGCCAACGACACCGAGTACGGCCTGGTCGGATACGTCTTCACCCGTGACCTCCAGCGGGCGCTCCGGTTCACCGAGGGGCTAGAGACGGGGATGGTCGGCATCAACCGTGGTCTGATCTCGGACCCGTCAGCTCCGTTCGGAGGCGTGAAGCAGTCCGGGATCGGCAAGGAGGGGTCGCACGAAGGAATCCTTGAGTACCTCGACGTCACCTACGCGGCGATCGACCTACCGTGACCGGCCTGCCGCTCCGGGAACCCGCCGAGGATCACCGCGCCCTGTGCGCACATGACCCGGCAGCCAACCTTGCCGGCGCCGTCCCGGTCTCGCAGGTGACCTCGACGTCCGCCCGGCAAATCACCGCCGACGTTCCAGAGAGGCACTGACATGCTTGAGACCGTCCGCGGACCACGCCAGCTGATAGTGGGCGAAGGGGTCGCGCAGAACATCCCACGAGTGGTGGCCGAGTTGGGCTCGCGAGTCCTCATCGTGACCGACCGGGTTCTTCTGGGGCAGCCGGGCGTGGCCGAGATCGTGGCCGCCGTGCGGGAGAAGGTCGAAGTCGTCGGGGTGTTCGCCGACGCGACCCCGGACGTGCCGCTCACCGATGTCGCCCTGGCCGTCTCGGTCGCCGCGGAGGTGGACGCCGACGTGATCCTCGCCATCGGGGGTGGCACGGTGATCGACCTCGCCAAGATCGTCGGCGTCATCCGGCGCCACGGTGGGACGCCGCGCGACTTCTACGGCGAGTCGAAGGTGCCGGGGCCGACGATTCCTCTCGTCGCGGTCCCGACGACGTCAGGCACCGGCTCCGAGCTCACGCCCGTCTCGGTGTTGACCGACCCGGACCGCGAGCTGAAGGTGGGGGTCTCCAGCGTCCACATCGTGCCCGACTTCGCCATCGTCGACCCCGAGCTCACCTACACCTGCCCTGCGACCGTCACCGCCCACTCCGGCATCGACGCGTTCTGTCACGCGGTGGAGAGCTACACCGCGCGACCCCGGGCCCACGGACCGCGCGACCCGGTGGAGCAGGTCTTCCTCGGCCGCAACCCGATCACCGATCACTACGCGCTCCTGGCCGCGGAGCGGATCGCCCGCAGCTTGCCCCGTGCCGTCAGGGACGGAGGCGACAAGGAGGCGCGCGCGGACATGTCCTATGGGTCCATGCTGGCCGGGCTCGCGTTCTCCCACGCAGGCAACGCGGCTCCGCACGCCCTCCAGTACCCCATCGGCGCAGCCACCCACACGCCGCACGGCCTGGGCGTCGGGCTGCTGCTGCCCTACGCGCTCGACGCGGCCAGAGATGCCATCGGCGACCGGTTGGCCACCCTCGCCGGGGTGTGCGGGCTCGACGTGACCGACGCCTCGGACGCCGAGGCGGCGGATACGTTCCTCACCTGGCTCGACGGTCTCCTTGCCGACATCGGCATCCCCACCACCTTGGCGGACATCGGCGTGGCACGCGCCGACCTCCCGCGCTTCGCGGAGATGGCCAGTGGCGTCACCCGCTTGATCCAGAACCATCCAGGCCCGACCGACCCCGCCAGCCTGACCGCGATCCTCGAAGCGGCCTGGACCGGGGACCGGACCCGACACGTCCTGACTCCGGAGCAGAGATAGTGACGGGGTTCGGCCTGGACTGCGCCGGTGCCCGGCAACCCGGGTGAGCCGTCCCGCAGACACACCGACGGCCGTATCCAGCAGCTAGCCGGCAGGGCCCAGGTCAGGCTCTGCGGACATTCAGGTCAGGAACTGACCGGAAGCCTCCATACGGTGGTTGGCATGATGACCCGCGAGATCCAGTTGACCGCCCATATCGACGCTGTCCCCGGCTCCGGGCACTTCACCGTCGCCGAGAAGCAGACCGAGGGCGAGGTCGTGGTCCGCACCGACTACCTGGGGCTCGCCGCCACCTACCTCGAGCTCATGCGCGCCGACTGTCACCTTCCGGTTCCGGCCTGGCAGCCGGGCCAGCGGGTGGGGGGCATGGCGATCGGCACCGTGCTGGTGTCGGACAGCCCTGACCTGCGTGAGGGCGATCTGGTCCAGTCGATGAGCGGCTGGAGCACGCACTCGGCGGGACCGGCGGCGTCCTTCGCCAAGGTGGACGCGGAAGCCTATCCCGACCCGAGCTACTACCTGGGGCAGGGCCCGACCGCCTACCACGGCGTCGCGGAGGTGGCCCGGGTCGGCGAGGGGGACATCGTGTTCGTCTCCGGTGCGGCCGGCGGTGTCGGCTCTCTGGCCGGGCAGATCGCCCGGAACTCGGGCGCCAAGAAGGTGATCGGCAGCGCGGGCAGCCAGGCCAAGGCCGACTACCTCGTGGACGAGCTCGGATTCGACGCCGCCTTCGACTACCACTACCCGCGGACCGTGGTCGAGACCGGCATCGACGGCGTGCCCGGCGCGTTCCTGGCCATGCTGCGGGGAGAGTACCGAGGCAACGTCTCGGTACGGCCGGCATGACCACCCTGTCCCGCCGAGCACTCAACCGGGCCCTGCTCCAGCGGCAGTTCCTGCTGGAGCGGACCGACCTGGCGGCCCTGAACGTGATCGGCCACCTGGTCGCCATGCAGGCCCAGGAGCCGAACTGGCCCTACGTCGGCCTGTGGACCCGGATCCGCCACTTCACCCACGCCGACCTCACCACCCTGCTCGCCCAGGGGCGGGTGGTGCGTTCCGGTTTCCTGCGCAGCACGATGCACCTCGCCGCGGCCGAGGACTTCCGCCGGCTGCGGCCGGTGCTGCAGCCCGTCCTGAACCGCACCGCCGACGGGGTGCACTTCCGGAGCAACAACGCCGGCCTCGCCCCCGAGACGCTGGTGGCCGGGGGACGCGCCCTGCTGCAGACCGGGCCACTGCCGAGAAGGGATCTCGCCAGGCACCTCGCGTCCCTGCACCCGGGCCGTGACAGCAGAATCCTGGCCGGTGAGATCGAATTACGCACCCCGCTCATCCACGATCCGGCCGCCGCGTCCTGGGGCGGCTGGGGCACCCGCTCATCGGTCACCGTCCGCGCCGCCCCGGTCGACGCCCCGGACCCCGCCGCGCTCCGCGACCTGATCCGCCGCTACCTGGCCGCCTTCGGCCCCGCCACCGTGGCGGACATCCAGGCGTGGTGCGGGTTGACCCGGCTGAACCAGATCATCTCGGAGATGGGCATCGGCCTGCGTCACTACACCGGCCCCGACGGCCAGCGCCTGTTCGACCTGCCCGACGCCCCGCTCCCCCACCCCGACACCCCCGCACCGGTACGGCTGCTGCCCGCCTACGACAACGTCCTGCTGGGCCACGCCGACCGCAGCCGCATCATCGCCGACGCCGACCGCAAGCACGTCACCCCCGGCCAGGCCAGAGTCCTGCCCACCGTTCTTGTCGACGGCTACGTCCGCGGCACCTGGTCCTTCACCGGCGGCGAGGTACGGCTGACACCGTTCCGCCCCCTGTCGGCAACCGAACAGCAGGCAGTCGACCACGAGATCAACCATCTGCTGCCGTTCCTGTCGCACCGCTGAACACGGGCGATCAACCCGCCCGGACCCCGCCGGACAGACCGCGATCACCGGCCGGGCCCACACGGGCGCGGCCGGCGGTCACGCTCGTCAGCAGGCCCCGTAGGAGGTGACCTCATCGTTGTCCGCGGGTTCCATGACCGCGATCCAACCACCAGGGGAAACACTGAACAGATAGCCCACGAAGTTCGCGTTTCTGTAGAAACAAACGGTGGAGGAGGTGAGGTTCCAGACGGAGCTGGCCCGGTCGTTGAACGTCGTTCCGACGTTCGCAGTGTTGGGCCCATATCCGGCTCGGATGAATCCCTCGCCGGCGGTGTGCTCGTACAGGCAGACATATCCCGCGGCGCACGGGCCCCAAGCCATCGCCTTCGTCTGTGCCTGCGCCGGTGTCACGCCGGCCGTCGCGCATGCCGCCGCGATCACGCCGGCGATCAGTGTCTTCCTCACGTGCTGCCCTCTTTTCTCCTCGACTTCCGGGCCGCATGCCGACATCCTCGTCGCACGGACGCGGAGAGTACGGCCGTATCGCCCGCCGGTTCGGGACGTGGCTCGATGCTCGCCGCTCGCGCACCGCGGTCGCATCGGCGAACGTCGCCTATGAACGTCGCCCAGGGGACAGAGCAGCGGCGCCGATGGCCGCGGCCTGGACGGGGAGCCCGGCGGGCGGCGGTGATGAGCATTTGGACGCCGGTGGATATTCTAGTACTAGAATAGTTTCCATGGAGCTCACGCCGGCCGAACTGATCATCCTTGGGCTGGTCATCGAACGCCCTCAGCACGGCTACGACCTGGAGCAGGTCATCGAGCGCCGCGGGATTCGCCAATGGACGGAGATCGGGTTCTCGTCCATCTACTACCTGCTCGCCAAGCTCGAGAAGCGCGGGTTCCTCCATGCTCCAGGCGCGCGGGCGGCCCCGAAGTCCAGGCGCGTCTTCCATGCCACGGCCTCCGGGCGGCAGGTCGCGGCGCGCGGCGCGCTCGCGTTCATCCGAGAGCTGCGTCCTGTCCCGCATCTCCTTCTCGTGGGGGTGTCGAACCTTTCTCTGCTGCCGGAGCGGGAGTACGCGCGGGCGCTCCGCGACCGGCTCGCTCAGGTCGACGCTCGTATCGCCGCCATCAAGGCGGCCGAGTCGGCACAAGCCCCCCTCGCGTTGCCGGCGCGCGAGGTCTTCTCCTACTCGTTGAGCCTCCTGGAGGCGGAAAGGTCGTGGCTCGCGGCGCGAGCCCAGGTGCCCGATGACGGACAAGGTTGACTTCAAGAGGGACCTCGACGCCTACCGCGCCAGACAGGGGCGGTTCCAGATCGTGGACGTGCCCGACCTGCAGTACCTCATGGTCGACGGGCAGGGCGATCCCAACACCAGCCCGGTCTTCACCGACGCGGTCGAGGCGCTCTACCCGCTGGCTTACCGGCTGAAGTTCGCCAGCAAACGCACGCTTGGACGCGACTACGTCGTCATGCCCCTCGAAGGCCTGTGGTGGGCGGACGACATGGACGCGTTCACGGCGTCACGCGACAAGTCCCGGTGGAACTGGACCCTGATGATCATGATCCCCGACTGGATCGACCAGGGCATGTTCACCGACGCCGTCGAACAGACCGCGGCCAGGAATCCCCCGCGGCGCCTCCACGAGGTTCGTCTGGGCTCGCTGTCGGAGGGCCGCTGCGTACAGACGATGCACGTCGGCTCCTTCGACGACGAGGCCGAGGTGCTGGCGCGGATGCACCACGAGTTCATCCCGGGAAACGGGCTCCGGATGGTCGGCAAGCATCACGAGATCTACCTCAGCGACTTCCGCAAGGTCGCGCCCGAGAGGCTGCGCACCATCCTCAGGCAACCGGTCAGCCGGGGTTGAGGGCGCGGCGGCGTTCTCAGCTGGTGGCGACCCAGGTGAGGGAGAGGCCGGTGGCGGCGCGTTCGGTGCGGATCTCCATCATGCTGCCGAGGATGGTGGCGTGGTCGGCCACCACGGGCGTGGCGTCGAGCGTGTAGGTGATCCGGGTGCTGACGAGCACCGGGCTGCCCTGCGGTTCGCGGAGGTGGCGGGCGGCGGCGGGGTCCAGCAGACCGGGCCGGACCACCTCGGACGCCCGGGCGACCGTCACCCCCGCGTCGGCCAGGGCCGTGTAGAGGGAGACGGCGGTGAAGTCGCGGTCGCGGATCTGGTCGGCCACCGGCCGGCGGACCCAGGACACCTGGTGCACGGCGGGACGTCCGGCGAACTCGCGGACCCGCTCCAGCCGCAGGGCGGTGTCGCCGGGGCGCAGCCGCAGCTCCGCGGCGATCCGGGCGGGGGCCCGGCGGACCGCCCGCCCGGCCACCGCGGTGCGCACGTCGTGGCCCTGTTTACGCAGGTCGTCGACCAGGCTGCGGAGCGAGTCGAGCTGGTACGACAGGTGGGGCGGGGCGACGAACGTGCCCCTGCCGGGCTGCTGCACGATCAGCTTCTCGTCGCTGAGCTCCCGCAACGCCTGGCGCAGCGTCATGAGGGTCACCCCGTAGGAGACGCTCAGCTCCCGTTGCGGCGGCAGCGCCTCGCCGGGGGCGTAGTGTCCCGACCGGATCTTCGCGGCGAGGTCGGCGGCGATGGCGCGGTATCTCGCCTCGTGCCCGGCGTCGGGGATCATCGTGGTCGGTCACACTCCTGGTCGAGGGCTTGCCGCAGGGGCGCGAGGAAGGCCCGCAGGTCGTCCGGCCCCGCCCCGTCGAGCACCCGCCGCATCACCGCGGCGCCGACCACCACGCCGTCGGCGTGCCGGCGGGCTTCACGTGCCTGGTCCGGGGTGGAAATGCCAAATCCTAGCAAGACCGGCCGGTCGGTGACGCGCCTGATCCGCTCGGTGAGTTCCGCCGCTGAAGCGGCGAGGGTGGCCCGCTCACCGGTGGTGCCCATCAGCGACACCGCGTAGACGAATCCGCGGCTGCGGCACGAGATCTCCGCCAGCCGCGGCTGTGGCGTCGCCGGTGACGCCAGCAGGGCCAGTTCGACCCCGGCGCCGGCGGCCACGTCCGTCAGCTCGTCCGCCTCGTGCACCGGCAGGTCGGGCACGATCAGGCCGCCGACGCCGGCCCGGCGCAGCGCGGCGCAGAACGCCTCGGGGCCGTCGTGCAGCACCAGGTTGTAGTAGGTGCTGGCGATCAGCGGCACGCCTAGGTCCGGCAGGCGGGACAGGTCGGCGAGGATCCGGCGGGTGCTCGCCCCCCGGGCCAGTGCCGTTTCGCTGGCCCGCTGGATGGTGACGCCGTCCAGCGTGGGGTCGGAGAAGGGCAGGCCGACCTCGATCGCGTCCGCCCCGGCGGCGGCGAACGCCCGCAGGTAGTCCGTCCAGCCGGGGGTGATCCCCCCGGTGACGTACGGCATGAGCAGGCCGCGTCCGGTGTCGCGGCGGGCACGCAGGTGCCGTTCGGCCGCGCCCGTGGGGGGGTTCGTCACAGCAGCTCCTTCAGGGTTGAGACGTCCTTGTCGCCCCGGCCGGACAACGTCATCAGCACCGTCGATCCCGCGGGCAGCTCGCCGCCGCCCGCCGCGGAGATCACCCAAGCGAGGGCGTGCGCCGATTCGAGCGCCGGGACGATGCCTTCGGTACGCGCCAGCCGTACCGCCGCGCCGGCCGCCTCGTCGTCGGTCACCGTGACGTAACGGGCCCGGCCGAGGTCGCGCAGGTGGGCGTGCTCCGGGCCGACCCCCGGGTAGTCGAGCCCGGCGGCGATGGAGTGCGCCTCGGTGATCTGCCCGTCGTCGTCCTGCAGGAACAGCGAGCGGCAGCCGTGCAGGACGCCGAGCCGGCCGCGGGACGCCCCGGCGCCGCCCTCCGCCTCGACACCGACCAGGCGGGCCGGGGTGTCGGCGAACCCGGCGAACGTGCCGGCCGCGTTGGAGCCGCCGCCGACGCACGCGACCACGTGGTCAGGGACGCCGGTCCGCAGCTCGGCGGCGCACTGCACGCGGGCCTCGTCGCCGATGACCCGCTGGAACTCCCTGACCATCCATGGGTACGGATCCGGCCCGACGACCGAGCCCACGCAGTAGTGGGAGTCACCGGTCGCGCCCACCCAGTGCCGCATGGCCTCACTGGTCGCGTCCTTGAGGGTGCGGCTGCCCGTGGTCACCGGGACCACCTCGGCGCCCAGCATGCGCATACGGAAGACGTTCAACGCCTGCCGCTCGATGTCGCGCTCGCCCATGAACACCGTGGCCTCCAGCCCGAGCAGCGCGGCGGCGGTCGCGGTGGCCACCCCGTGCTGGCCCGCTCCCGTCTCGGCGATCAGCCTGCGCCGTCCCATCCGTACGGCCAGCAGGGCCTGCCCCAGCACGTTGTTGATCTTGTGGGACCCGGTGTGGGTGAGGTCCTCCCGCTTGAGGTACAGGTGCACGCCCAGCGCCTCCGACAACCGGCGGGCCGGCGTGAGCGGGGTCGGCCGCCCGGCGTGCACGGCGAGCAGCCGCGCCAGGGCGCCACGGAACCCCGGATCCGCCCAGGCCTCCCGGAACGCCTCCTCCACTTCGCGGCACGCCTCCACCAGGGACTCCGGCGCGTACCGTCCGCCGTACTCACCGAACCGCCCCCGCGCCCGGGGCTCCCCCATCGTCCCGTCCGGCAGGACCGGCTCACGCCACGGCGACACATCTCTCACGCCATGCTCCCATCGTTCTATAACTCTCTGATGAGTTCTAGAACAGTGAGTGTGGCACGGGACACCGTGGACGCGCTACCACCCCGGTGTCAGCGGCTTCACCGCTCAGAAATCCCCCGCCACGTCGTCAGTTCTGGTAGCCCCTCGCCACCTGCGGAAGGATTGACGACCATGACCCACGCCAGACTGCTCGGCGACGACGAGGCCGCGTTCATCGCGGCGGCCCGTTCGAGTGACGCAGCGCAGTTCGCGCTCATCACGGAACGCTGCCGACGTGAGCTGCAGGTGCACTGCTACCGGATGCTCGCGAACTACGAGGACGCCCAGGACATGACGCAGGAGACGTTCCTGCGGGCGTGGAACAAGCGGGAGTCGTTCAAGGGCCACGCCGCGCTGCGGACCTGGCTGTACCGGATCGCGACGAACGCCTGCCTCGACTTCCTGGAGAAGCGCAACGACCGCACACCCGTGACTGCCGAGCTGCCGGGCGCGGACTCGGAAGTGCGCTACCTGCAGCCCTACCCCGACCGGATGCTCCCGGAGGACCCACAGGAGTCGGTGGTGGCGCGGGAGACGATCGAGCTGGCGTTCATCGTCGCCGTCCAGCACCTGCCGCCGCGGCAGCGGGCGGTGTTCATCTTGCGCGACGTCCTCGGCTGGCCGGCGTCGAGGGCCGCCGACGCCCTCGAGCTGACCGTCGCATCGGTGACCAGCGCACTGCAGCGGGCGCGTGTGACGATGCGCGAGCAACTGCCCGGCCGCCGCCTCGACTGGCGGAGCCCCGCCAGGCACGAGCTGACGGATGACGAGCGCGGCGTGGTGAAGTCGTACATGGACGCTCATGAGCGCAACGACCTCGACGGGCTGATGTCCCTGCTGCGCGACGACCTGCGCTTCGCGATGCTGCCCGAGCCGGGCACCGTTATCGTCAACGGCCGAGGACGCGGTGGACGGCTGGGTCTCCGGTGGGCTCTTCCAGCGCGGCCACGACGACTGGCGCTGCATCGCCACGACGGTCAACCGCATGCCTGCCGCCGCGCTGTACCTCCGCACCCCCGGCGACCCGGAGTATCGGCTGTTCACCATCGCGGTCCTGCACATCGTCGACGGGAAGATCGCCGAGCTCACCGGATTCGACGCCACCGGCAAACCATGGCTGGGCCTGCCCCCGACACTGTCATCAGGCAAAGGCCCCGTCGTCGACGAGGCCGGCGCACGGGCCGAAGTCACCGCCGAATGAGCACCCCGACCAGCTGAACACCGACGCGGCGCCCCGAACACCACCGCCCCGCCGGCGTTGCCGGCGGGGCATCTTCATGCCCGAAGCTCATCGTCGATCAACGACGCCCTCATCTCCACTGCTCACTTGGAACGCGAGGAAGGGCCCGTGGGAAGGGGCCCCCATCGCCGAGGGTCACGGTGAGCACGCCAGGAAGGATTTCGACCTGGCCTCACGAGCCGAGCGTCTGGCCCGTGCTCATCGCCTCGTCTCGTATCGGGTCAGCACCACGCCGCCGGGAAACGTCCGCGTCTCGACCAGGTTCAGGTTCACCCAGCTGTCCAGCGCGGTGAAGAACGGCGTGCCGCCGCCCACCAGGACCGGCACGGTGACCAGCGCGTACTCGTCGATCAGGCCGGCCCGCACGGCCGCCCCGGCGAGCGTCGCGCCGCCGATGCTCATCGGGCCGCCGTCCACGGCCTTGAGCCGGGTGATCTCGGCGACCGCGTCACCAGTGACCAGGCGGGTGTTCCAGTCGACCTTGTCGATCGTCGATGAGAACACCACCTTCGGCGTGTCCCGCCAGTTCCGCGCGAACTCGATCTCCGCCGGGGTGGCGCCGGGCTGCTGGTCGCCGGTCGGCCAGGAGGAGCTCATCGTCTCCCACAGCTTGCGCCCGTACAGCGACATCTCGCTCGCCAGCTCCTGGTCGAGCCACCACTGGAACAGCTCGGCGCTCGGCGATGAGTCCGGTCCCTCTCCCCCACTCCAGCCGATGTCGTCGCCGGTCGCGGCGATGTAGCCGTCCAGGGTCACGTTCATGCCGAAGATCAGTTTCCGCATCGTGCCAGCCTCCGTGAGTCGATCTCACACGTACAGACGGGCGCGGCCCGGAAACCTAATCGGTGCGCGATCTGCGCCACTCAGCACGGATGTTCCTCACGGACCGGGCCGCCCGGAACACGGCGACGTACTCGGCGATCAGACGGAGGTCCCACAGGCCGCGGGGTTCCCGGCATCTCCCGGACGAGGCCGGTCAGCGGGGTGCGGTGAGGCCGTCGCGGACGACGCTGCCGAAGACCTCGTCGCGGACGGTGGCCAGGGCGAGGTCCATCGCGCCGGCCAGCACCGGGTTGCCCGCCAGGGCCGACAGGCGTACCCGGGGCTGGGAGTGGGTGAGTGCGTGCAGTTCGCGCTCGATCAGGTCGCGCAGGTACTCGCCGCCCGCGGACATCAGCCCGCCGGCGAGCACGACGAGGCCGGGGTCGACGACCGACGCGATGGCCGCCAGGCCCACGGCGACCCGGGCGGCCACCAGCCGGAGGCCGGCGCCCGCCTCCTCGGCCGCCCGCCCGGTGCCCTGCCCGGCGAGGGCGGCCGCGGCCGACACCGCCTGCCGGACGTCGGGCGCGTCCACCCCGTAGGTGCGCAGCAGGTCGCGCACCGCGGGGCCGCCGACCAGCGCCTGGTAACCATGGCTGCCGAACCGGCCGGTGTCGCGGGCCGTCGCCGCGCCGGGCACGGGCATGTACCCGACCTCGCCCGCGCCGCCGTAGAAGCCCCGGTGCAGCCGCCCGCCGATCACCAGGGCCGCCCCCAGCCCTTCGTCGGCCCACAGCAGCACGAAGTCGGGGCAGGCGGCCGCCGCGCCGCGCGCCTGCTCGGCCATGGCGACCAGGTTGACGTCGTTCTCCACGGCGACGGCCGTGCCGAGCCCCGCGCTCAGCGTGGGCAGCAGGTCGGGGATCCGCCAGCCGGGCAGGTCCTCGTCGGTGGCGTAGCACAGGACACCGGTGGTGGGGTCGACGGCACCCTGCACGCCGATCACCACCCGGCGCAGCGGTCCCGGCGCCCCGGCCCCGGCGATGGCCGCCCGGAGCCGGTCGATCAGCGGGCCGGGTTCCCCGCCGGGGGCGGGGAGCGTGTGCTCGCCGCGGATCTCGCCGGTGATGTCGGCCACCTGGACGCCGATCCGGTCCTGCGTGACGTCGAGGGCGGCGACGTACGCGGCGGCCGGGTTGATGCGGTAGGTCTCCGCCGTACGGCCGGGCTGCCCCGCCCTGATCCCGTCGCCGACCACCAGGCCCGCCTCCTGGAGGCGGGCCAGGAGCTGGAACGCCGTCGGCTTGGACAGGCCGGTCAGCTCGCCGATCTCGGGACGCGTCAGCGGGCCCCGCTCCAGCAGGACCTGGAGTGCGGTGCGATCGTTGATCGCCCGCATCAGGCTCGGGGTGCCGTGAAGGGGGGTCTTCACTTCACCTCCGCGACAGCGCTCACCGCGACATCACGGTCAGAGCGTACAGTGCGACGGCCGCGAAATCGTCGGCCGGCTCGGACGCCTGCCAGGAGCGGACGTCGTCCACGAACCGGCTGCCCCGCCCGGTGAACTTCTCGTACCGGTCCACCTCGCCGGGCGGGCACGGCCGCATCTCGTCGAAGCGTCCCCCGAGGCCGTCCTCGAACAGCTCGGCGCTGTTGGGGCCGTTCACCACCGCGCCCGCGGCGGGCCTGCCGGTGATGTTGGCGACCTGGTGGTGCGGGCAGGCGATCGAGTTCTCGCCGACCTCGGCGACGAACGACACGCCCCACGGGTTCGCGCCCAGCGCCCAGTTCCGCTGGGCGGTGCCGAAGGCGTCGTAGGAGCGGTCGCCGGTCACCGACCGGTACAGCCGCGAGGTGGCGGCCAGCCCGAAGGCGTGCGGCACCGAGTCGAACTCGTCGTACCTGGCCCCGGCGCGGAAGGGGTCGGCGGCGGCGCGGCGAACGCCGATCTCGAGCTGCGCGCGCAGCCCGGCGACCAGGTCCGCCACGGACACGGCCAGGCTGCTCGTCCCGGCCCCGCGCATCGCCCTGACGAGGTCGGCGTGCGCGAGGGCGCTCACGTCGTACAGGTTGAGCGTGTCACCGGTCTCCTCGGCGAGGTACTCGGCGGCCCAGTGCGCGGCCTGGGCCAGCCACCGGCCGGCGCGCGGGTCGCCGAGGCGCTGCGCGGCCAGGGCGAGCTGCGCGCCGCCCAGCTCCATGTCGTCGCGCCAGACGCTCTCGGGGTAGAAGGCGTGCGGGAGCGAGGTCACGAGCTGCCCGACGCCGGTGGTCCTCGCCATGGCGTAGACGGACGCGGCCTTGTCCAGCAGTTCCTCGGCACGCTTGCGGGACGGCTCCATCTGGGCGGCGAGCGCGAACGCGGCGGCGGTGCGGCCGGCGAGGTTCGGGCTGATCGGCTCGCCGGGGGCGGCGGCGCGGAACACCGGCCGGTGCCGGATGAACCGGCGCCTGTCGCCGGTGTCGCCGTCGTCGGCCTGCGGCAGCCGCCAGACGTCGTGGTCGCCGTCGAAGGTGCCCGCTTCGTCGCCGGCGCCGATGCCGACCTGGATGTAGAGCGTCTTGGTCTTCTCGTCCCACATCTTGTCGAGGTACCCGAGGCCGTGGGCGGCCTCGGCACGCAGGTGCGGGACGTGCGCGCCGTCCCGTTCGGCGGCCCACAGCAGGGTGTCCACGTAGGAAAGGATGTGGGTGAACTTGAGGTAATCGCCCGCGTCGAACCAGCCGCCCTCGACGTCCACCGGGCCGCCGATCCTGGTCAGCCCGCCCTTGATCTGGTCGGTGTCCGGGCCGGTGAACTCCGGCCAGGCGTAGACCGAGGCGGCCCGGTCGTTCAGGTGGCTCGGCCCGCCCCGGGCTCCGGCGCCGTCACGCTGGAGGCCGAAGAAGTCCACCACCTTGCGGGCGGGGGCGTCGAGCAGCCCGGCGGGGGCCACCTCGAACTCCGGCGACGTCACCGCGCCCACCTTGACCCGGTAGGCGCCGGGGGTCCGCAGCCGGGTCAGGTCCAGGTCGTGGACGTGCGGGTAGCGGGCGTTCCAGGCGCCGAGGTCGCGGCCGGCCGTGCCGGTGAGGACCGTACGGCCGCGGCGGTCCACCACGCTGAAGCGGCCGGCGGGTGCCGTGCCCGCCTGTGCGGTCATCAGGTAGGCGTGCTTGGCCTCGGCCGGCGCGAAGCCCACCTGGTCCACCCGGATGAGGGCGGAGGGGGTGGAGCCGGCGTGCGCGGCGGCGCCGGTCGCGAGCCCGGTGGTGAGCGCCGCCAGCGCGAGCGCGGCGGGAATCAGCCTCTTCATCTGCTCCTCCTGAAGTGGTCACGGACTCGGTGGCCGGCGCTCTCCGCCGCGCCGAGCAGGTCCAGGCCGGCCAGCGCGGCGCCCGCCACGGGAGGCAGGGCGGCGACGACCAGGTCGGCGCGCGGCGCGGCCGCGGCGAGGCGGGCCTCGATCCGGCCGAGCATCATGCGGTGCCCGGCGGTGAGCACCCCTCCGCCGAGGACGACCTCGGCGGAGGTGTCCAGCAGGTCCAGGCGGCGCAGGCAGACCTCGGCCATCACGGCGACCTCCGTGGCCTGCCGTTCGACCAGCGCGGTGGCGGTGGCGTCGCCGTCCGCGGCGGCCGCGAACAGGCCCGGCACCAGCTCGTGCAGCCGGGCCCGGTCCATCTCGCCGAAGTGCAGGGCGAGCACCAGGTCCGTCACGCCGGCCACGCCGAAGTGCGACCTCACCAGGCCGGCCAGCGCGGTCGCCGGGCCGCGGCCGTCCTCGGCCCGCACGGCGTGCCAGAGCACCTCCTCGGCCAGGTCCTCGCCACCGCCCCAGTCGCCGCTCACCCTGCCGAGCGCGGGGAAGCGGGCGGTCTCACCGGTGGGCGAGACCCCGGCGGCGTTCATCCCCGCCCCGCACACCACGGCCACACCCCATGGCCGGGAGGCGCCCGCGCGCAGCACGGCGAAGGTGTCGTTGGCCACGGTCACCTCCTTGGCGCAACCGCGCGCGGTGAACTCCGCGCGCAGCGCCGCCTCCTCGGCGGGGAAGTCGGCCCCCGCCAGGTAGGCGCACATCACGTCGGCGTACGGCGGGGCCGCGCCGCCGAGCATCACCCGCGCGGCCCGTTCCACCACCTCGGCCGCCGCGGCGGCCCCGACGCTGTGCGGCACGAACGGCCCGGCGCTGCCGGTGGCGAGCACCGTGCCGTCCTCCGCCACCAGCGCGAGGCCGGTCTTGCTGTTGCCCCCGTCCACCGCGAGTACGGTTCTCACTCCGCGGCCACCCAGGGCAGGTGCGGGCGGTCGGCCTCGGCGAGCGGGCCGGTGGACTCCGCGGCGATCACGGCGACTTTCACCCCTTCACCCCCGTCAGCGTCACGCCCTCGATGAAGACCCGCTGGGCGAGGAAGAAAACGATGATCACCGGCGCGGTCACCAGCAGGGTGGCCGCCATGGTGAGGTTCCACTGCACGCTGTGCAGGGCCTTGAAGGTGGCCAGCCCGAGCGACAGCGTCCAGCCCTGCTGGTCGACCCCGGCGTAGAGCAGCGGGCCGTAGTAGTCGTTCCAGCAGTAGAAGAAGGAGAACAGCGCGACCGCCGCGATCGCCGGCCGGGCCATCGGGAGGACGACGGTGAACAGGATGCGCACGTCGGAGCAGCCGTCCACGCGCGCCGCGTCGGTGTAGTCGCGCGGGATGGTGATCAGGAACTGGCGCAGCAGGAAGATCGAGAACGCGTCGCCGAAGAGCATCGGGATGATCAGCGGCCACAGCGAGTCGGTGAGGTCGAGCCGGGCCCAGATCAGGTAGATCGGCACCGCGACGACCTGCGGCGGCAGCATCATGGTGCTGATCACCACCAGGAAGGCGAGCTTCCTGCCGCGGAACCGGAAGCGCGCCAGGGCGTAGGCCGCCGGGACCGACGACACCAGCATGAACAGCGTCGCCAGCGAGGCGTACACGAACGTGTTGAACGTCCAGGTGAGCAGCCCCGACCGGGCGAAGACGACCTCGAAGTTGGCCCAGTTCCAGGTCTGCGGCCACAGTCGGCTGGTCAGCGCCTGCTCGTCGGTCATCAGGGCGGTCAGCGCCATGAAGACGATCGGCCCGAGGAACATGATCGCCAGCGCGACGGCGATCGCGTGCCGGGCGATCCACATCAGGCCGCGCCGGCGCCGCCGTACGGCCGGCACGGCCCGGGCGGGACGGGTGCCCGCGGTGACGGCGGCGGTCACGAATCCCCCTCCGCCTGGCTGAACCGGCGCAGCAGGATCAGCGTGAAGACCATCGACACGGCGAACAGCAGCAGCGCGTGCACGCAGGCGAGCCCCATCGACCAGTCGCGGAACCCGGTGTGGAACAGGTGCTGGGGCAGGGTGAGCAGCGAGCCGTCCGGGTAGCCGGGGGTGAAGGTGCTTCCCGCCGAGTCGGTCGCGCCCGAGGCCACCCGGGAGGCGATCATGGCCTGGGCGAAGTACTGCACGGCGTAGATCACCCCGGTGATCGCGGAGAACATCAGCACCGGCGAGATCGTCGGCAGCGTGACGTTGCGGAACTGCCGCCAGGCGCCCGCCCCGTCGATCGCGGCCGCCTCGTACAGGTGCCTGGGCACGTCCAGCAGCGCGGCCAGGAAGATCATCATGGTGTTGCCCACGCCCCAGACGGCGAGCAGGGTGAGGCTGGGCTTGGCCCAGGCCGCGCTGCCGAACCAGTCCGGGCCGGTGATCCCGGCGAGGGCGAGGAGCTGGTTGACCGGTCCCGTCGCCGGGTTGAGCAGGTAGACGAAGGCGACCGTGCCCGCCACGGCCGGCACCAGCGAGGGCAGGTAGAAGATCGTCCGCAGCACGCCGGCGCCCGACTTGATCTTGGTGAGCAACTGGGCCACGCCGAGCGCGAACAGGAGCTGCGCCGGGACCATGAACGCCACCAGCCACAGGGTGTTCCTGGCCGACTGGTACACCCGCTCGTCGGCGAAGGCGTACCGCCAGTTGTCCAGCCCGACGAACTCCAGGGTGAACAGGTCGTAACGGTGGAAGGAGAAGTAGACCGTCGCCAGCAGCGGGTAGCCGAAGAAGACCAGCACCCCGACGAGCCACGGGGCCAGCCAGAGGAGGGCGCGGGCGCCCTCGCCGCGCCGCCACCGGGGCGGCGCGGCGTGGGTGGACGCCATCATCAGCCTCCGGAGAGCTTCAGCTTGTCGTTGATCCGCTTGTCCACGCCGGCCAGCCCGGCGTCGAGGTCCTTGACCGCCCCCTTCTCCCACTGGATGAGGAAGGTGGAGAAGGCGTCCTGGTTGAAGACGCTGTTGACGCCGGCCGGCAGGGTCGAGGTCTTCGGGTGGGCGAAGATGTCGAGGAATGTGGCGAACCTGTCGTCCTTGGCCAGCTTCGGGGACTCCATGGCGGCCTTGGTGGTCGGCACGTTGCGCAGCGCGTTCGACAGCGTCACCAGGGAGTCGGTGTCGGTGGTGAGGTGCTTGACCAGCTCCCAGGCGTGCCGCGGGTGCTTGGCACCCCTGGGCACCCCGATCACCGTGCCGGCGGTGAAGCCGCTGCCGTACAGGTCGGGCTTGTCGTCGGCGACGGGCAGCGGCGCGGTGCCGTAGTCCATCGACTTCGCCTCGGGATCGGCGGCGATCATGGCGTTGCGCCATTCGCCGTCCACGGCCATCGCGACCTTGCCCTCGAAGAAGGGGTGCTCGGAGCCCCACTCGTCGCCGAGGCCCTTGCGGAACTTCTCCAGGTTGTCGTAGCCGTACCAGTCGACGAGTTCCTTCTGCCAGGTCAGAAGCTGCTTCCAGGCCGGGTCGGAGCCGATCGCCGAGGTGCCGTCCGGGTTGTACCACGTGGCGCCGACCATCGGGCCGAGGTGGGAGGGGCTGTTCTCGTAGTACTGGAAGCTGGGGATGAAGCCGGCGACCTTGATGGTGCCGTCCGGGTCGCGGACGGTGAGCTTCTTGGTCAGTTCGGTCAGCTCGCTCAGCGTCTTGGGGGGCTCGTTGCCCTTCATCAGGGCCTTGTTGTAGTAGAAGCCGTAGGCGTCGGCCAGCAGCGGCATGGTGCACCGCTTGCCCTCGAACTCGGTGTAGGAGCGTGACGCCTCGGGCAGCACGCTCAGGTCGATGCCGTCCTGCTCGATGACCTGGGTGAGGTCCTGGAAGGCGCCCGACCTGCACCACTGGGCGACGTTGTCGGTGGTGAACGACGCGGCCACGTCGGGGGCCTTGCCGCCGCGGACGGCCGCGGTGATCTGGTCGTCCTGGACGGCCTTCTTCGCGGTCACCTTGATCTGCGGGTACTTCCTGGTGAAGCCCGCGATCGCCTCCTCGAACGCGCCGGTCTCGGCGTCCGTGGAGAAGCCGTGCCACAGCTCCAGTGTGGCGGCGGGCAGGGCGGCGGCCACCGGTCCGGTGCCGGTCGTGGTGGGCCGGGCGCCGAGTGAGGGCGCCTCAGTGCCTGCGGTACAGGCGGTCAGCGACAGGGCCAGCAACCCGGCCGCCGCGAGAGGAACGAAGCGCACGAGGTTTCTCCTATGACCAGGCGAGACGGAGGGCGTACGGTCACCGTGCACGCGGAAGTTAGTAAATGTTCCTAACTTTGCAGGGACCATAAAAGCTCATTTCTGGCGGGTCAAGGGGCGACATCAACTCGTGATCCGGGAGGCACCGACGCGCGTCCGGTCATGTTGGGCAGGACTCCTGACTAATCGGGGGCGCGTCTCCGTCCCGGGACGCGCCCCCACCTCGGCGGCTCAGAAGTCGTCGGCGGTGCGGATCCGGTCGCGGACCCAGACGCCGGCCTCCTTGAGCCTGGCGGTCCCGGCGAACGGGCCGTTCGGGCAGGTTCCCGTGGTGAAGACGGCCCCCGTCCGGAAGTCGTCGGAGAAGTTCCAGTTCACCCAGCTGATCTTCTTCTGCGCGAGCAGGTCGAGGTACTGCTGCGACCTGGAGAAGTTGTTCGCTCCGTCGCCGGAGGCGGTCTGGGTGCCGAACTCGGTGACGAAGATCGGCAGCAGGTCGGCCGCCCGGGACAGCGTGTTGAGGTACTGGGTGCCGTGCGAGGCGGCGTAGAAGTGGAACGTGTACATGATGTGCGTGCCGCTGACCGGGTTGGCGCGGATGGTGTCGGTCTGGTCACCGGGGCCGGAGACGCCGAGCGACGACCACGCGGGGGTGCCGACCAGGATCGGCGCGTCCGCGTCGTACTGCCGGATCACCGGGACGAGCTGGTTGGCGTAGCCGCGGATGACCGGCCAGGTGACGGAGTCGCCGTTCGGCTCGTTGGCGATCTCGTACAGCACGTTCTCCTTGCCGTTGTGCCGCTGGGCGATCTCGGTGAAGAACGTCCTGGCCCGGGCGAGGTTGACGTTCGGGTCGCCGGGGGTGAGCATGTGCCAGTCCACGATCGCGTACATGCCGCGGGCGGTGGCCATCTCGATCAGGGAGTGCACCCGGTCGGTGAACAGCCGGGGGTTGGTCTCGTAGCCGCCCTCCTGGATGTACATGGAGATGCGCAGGACGTCGGCCTTCCAATCGCCGGCCAGCGCGTCGAGCGAGGCGGCGTTCAGGCACTGGTTGTACCACTGGATCCCGTGGCTGCTCATGCCGCGGAGCTGGATCTGCTTGCCGTTCTCGTTGCAGAGCTTGATGCCGCACACCCGCAGCTGACCGTTGGCCTCGACGGGAGTGCCGGTGCCTCCCCCGCCCGCGGGCACCCCGAAGACCTCCAGCTCCCACAGCGAGTAGCCGTACGGCGTGCCGCGCTGCGTGCCGTACACCCGCACGTACCGGCCGGTGCCGCTCACCGTGAGGTCGTCGGTGCCGCCGTCGCCCGCCGAGGTGGAGTGGACGTCGGTCCAGGCGGACCCGTCGGGCGAGGTCTGCACCCGGTACGCGACGGCGTAGGCGACCTCCCAGGTCAGACGGACCCGGGAGACGGTGTGCGCGGAGCCGAGGTCCACCCGGATCCACTGCGGGTCCACGCCCTCCGCGCTGGCCCACCGCGTGGTCGCGCTGCCGTCGACCGCCTTGGCCGCCTCCAGGCCGGCCGCCTCGGTCGAGGAGGCCGTCACCGCCTTGCCCCTCGACACGAGCGGGTCGGCCGCCGCCACACCCGAGCCGGCGGCGCCCGCTCCCTGCGGCACCAGTAACGGCACGAGCAAGGACAGCACCAACGCCGCCACGGCCGCCAAGGTCCTCGCACCCGCACTTCGCTTCACTGACGACTCCCGTCTCCGGATGGTGCCGCAATGGTTAGGAAGGTTTCCTAACTCGGGTAGGAGCGTAGGTTGACCCGGCATCTGACACAAGACCCAAAACAGAGTTCCCTCATCTGACCTGCTGTGATGCCAGGCTGGAAGCGAGCGCCGGCGGACGCCCTACCGGGATCCCCTTGCGGGGCCGGCTCCAGGTGGCTCCCCTGACGCCCGTGCGGTCGCCGTGATCAGGTGGCCCCGCCGCGTTTCACGGAAGGGTCGTTTCCTGCGAGGCTTTGAGCCACATGACGCGGGGGTGCGCGGGAGGGGACGACATGTCCGGCATGGTGGCTACACCCGATGGAAGCGGCTGCGAGCACGCCGACCCCGGCGACCCCGCTGTCTTGTGCGGGGCCGCCGGCGCCGTGGACGGACATTGCCTGGCCCACCTGAGCCCCGAGCAGCGAGCCACCTACCTGGCAGGGCTCACCCCCGGCGCCGACATCGATATGCGTGGCGTCACCTTCAGCTACGAACTGCTCCACCAGTTGCTGACGGCGCTGACCCGCCGCCGCCGCGGCCGCCCCGTCACCGGAGCCAAAGCGAAGTTCGGTGACGCCGACTTCCGCGGCGCGATTTTCACCGGACGCGTCTACGTCACCAAGGCGACGTTCACCAAGGACGCCGACGTCCGTGACGTGAACCTCAACTTCCGTGACGTGACGTTCGACTTCCGCGGCGTGACGTTCACCGGGAACGTGGACTTCCACGGCGCGATTTTCACCGGGCTCGCCGACTTCGGCGAGGCGACATTCGCCGGGGACGCCGACTTCAGCGGCGTGACGTTCGCCATGGCCGCCACCTTCGATAAGGCGACGTTCACCGGGCGCGCCTACTTCAGTGCCGCGACCTTCGTCGGGGGCGCCATCTTCGGCGAGGCGACGTTCACCGGGCTCGCCGACTTCAACAAGGCAACGTTTCCCGAGGTCCCCGGCTCCGGTGGCGCGATGTTCGGCGCAATATTCCCCGGTGGCACCGACTTCAGCCATGTGACATTCACCAAGGGCGCCCTGTTCGCCGGGGTGACGTTCACCGTGGGCGTCATCTTCTTCGGCGCGACGTTCTCCGGGGGCGTCAGCTTCGACGGCGCGACGTTCACCGCACACGCCAACTTCGACCGCGTCACGTTCTCGTACGCCCTGTTCCGGGGCGCGACGTTTTCTGGGAGACAACGTTCCCGAAACAGGAACCTCTCGGCCACCGGCTTCAACGACGTGACGTTCGCTGACTACGCCGATTTCAGCCATGCCCGGTTGCCTGGGGCGGTGGAGATGCGTGGCCGGGTGCCCCGTTTGTTTCTTGAGGGGATGGAGGTGGACGGGGACCTGGTGATGGAGGTGGCGGCTGCGACCGTGGACGCTACGCGGATACGGGGTGCGGGGCGAGTGACGTTACGGGTGCGGGCCGGGCAGGTGGATGCCAGTGAGGCGGCGATGACCGGCTCGTTCAGCGTGCAGGGACTCCGAGGGCCGATCCAGGGCGTCGATGACAGCGGGCTGTCGTATCCGGCGCATCCCGACCAACCGGCCGTGGTGACCTCGCTGCGCGGCACCGATACCCAGCATCTGGTGCTCACCGACGTGGATCTGAGCCGGTGCCTGTTCGCCGGGATGCACCGGGTCGATCAGGTGCGGCTGGACGGCTGGTGCACCTTCGCCTTCGACCCGCGGGGGCGCCGCCAGGTCCTTGCCGAGGAACACCACTGGCGAGCCTCACGCGCCGCACCGGCCAGGACCGCCTCGCGGACGCGCGGGTGGACGCCGGCTCCCGACGGGGTCGGCGTGGTGAGTTCACCGCGGCTGGAGGTGCTGTATCGGCAGTTGCGCACCGCGTTGGAGAACTCCAAGAACGAACCGGGGGCGGCGGACTTCTACTACGGGGAGATGGAGATGCGCCGACTCAGCCACCGGGACCCCACCTCCCCCGCACGTGGCCTCGAACGGCTCATCTTGACCGCCTACTGGCTGCTGTCGGGGTACGGGCTACGGGCCTCCCGCGCCGTGACGGCACTGCTGGTCATGATCGGCCTGGCCACCCTGGGATTCGCCACCATCGGGTTCTCCCACTCCTCCACCACCGCCTACCAGATGCTCCCCCCGGCACCAGGAAGGACCGCGATCTACCAGCAGATCGACATCCAGGGCCCCCGGCCTGACTGGGCAACCGCGTTCTACCACGCCATCGACAGCTCCACCTCGCTCCTGCGCGCCCCTGGAGCCGTACCCCTCACTCCCTACGGCCAAGCCATCGAAATCGCCCTCCGGCTCCTCGGCCCCCTGCTCCTGGGCCTGGCCATCCTCGCCGTCCGCGGACGCGTCAAACGCTGAGCTTTGCGCTGCATCAATACAGCTCGTCTCCTCGTACGCGCAGCCCGCCTTAGGCCATGCTCAGGCCAAGTCCGTTCGGGGGACGGCCCAGATACGACGGGAACCGGCAACCAGTGATCTTGAGGTGAGGCGCGATCTTGTGTCGCCGTTCGCAGTGGACTTCTTCGGGTACCCGCTCAGATCGGTCAACGGCGCACCCGATAGCGCAGGTGAAGCACCCGGTTGCTCTGAATCACCACGTCAGGGTCCTCCAACAGGTGCTGCGCGTGGACCGACCCGAAGTAGCGCTTGCCGGACCCGAACACGACGGGGACGACGTCCATGCGCACCTCGTCGATCAGGCCTGCGGCGAGCACCTGGCCGCCGACGTCGCCGGCGGCGACCTCGACGATGCGGTCACCCGCGAGTTCCTGCGCCTTGGCCACGGCTGCCTCGACGCCGTCGACGAAGTGGAACGGCGCCTCGGGGTCCCAGCCCTCGGGCATCGGCCGGTGTGACACGACGACCACGTGGTCGATGCCGCTCGGCGGCTTGCCGTCCCAGCCGTCCGTCAGGTCGAAGACGTGGCGGCCCGCGATCGTGACTGCGATCTGGTCCCAGTAGGCCCGGGTGTAGTCGTAGGACGTCTGCGACACCTTCAGCTCGCCGCTGTCGTCCAACGGGACGTCACCGTTGGTCAGCCAGTCGAACAGTGGTCCGGGCTGGTCGTTCTCGTCGGCGATGAAGCCGTCCACCGACACCGTGCTGTACATGACCACCTTGCCCACGGGGCTCTCCTTTGCTTTGGGTGCCCCGAAATTAGCGTGTCGTGAGTTGCCGCTCTTGTACGAAATCAATCGGCCGGCAGCGGCCAGCCCTCCAGCGCGTGGCCGGGATGTTCGCGCAGGAACCGCCGCCGGACCTCGAGGTACCGGGTCGGTGTGAGCCCGGTGAACGCCCGCAACTCGTGGCCGAAGTGGGCCTGGTCGAAATAGCCCGCGCCACTGGCGAGCTCGCTCCAGTCGATCGGCCCGGCGGGGTCGATCGCGAACACGGTGGCGGTGAAGCGGTAGGTGCGGGCCAGCCGCTTCGGCGTGAGGCCGATGAGCTCCTTGAACCGCTGTGCCAGATGAGTGCTGCTGACACCGGCTGCCAGGCTCAGGTCGCCGATCGCCACCGCCCCGCTGGTCGCCGCGATGATGCTGCTCGTATGGCGGACCAGTCCCAGGCCGGTGGTCTCGCACAGCCGTCGCATCAGCTCCTCCTCGAGCAGCGTCAGCATCTCGTGCGGTCCGTCCGCCGTGGCCAGCCGGTCTCGCAGCTCGGCAATGGCGGGCCGGCCCCAAACCTGCTCTATCGTCACCGGCCGGTCACACAGCTCGGCCGCGGGCATCGGCAGGAACGGTGCCAGTCCCCACGGCTTGACGTGCGCGCCGACGGACCGGGTCCCCGGCGGGTAGCCGAACTCGAAGGCGCGGGTGGGTGTGGTGACCACGCAGCCGTCGGCGTACTCGGCCGTCGCGATGTCGGTGCCGGCGCGGATGCGGAACGGGGCCCCGAGGTTGACGATGAGCAACGCGGCCGGCGACGGCGGCAGCGTCAGCCGGGCGTACGGCGGCGCACCCTCCAGGTAGTACAGGTCGTCGATCAGCCCGTCCAGCGGCGGTCGCGGCACTCTGGACACATACTCCACGCCCGCAGTATCGCCGACGCCCCACCGACTGGAGAATGCGCAGGCACAACATCCCCAGTTCCTGTTCTTCGCGCCGGTTGTATTCGTCCGGGATGCCATCGGCTAGCCCGAGTCTGGCCTGCCTGCCAGTTCCGTGAGGCGGCGTTCGAGGAAGCGCCGTTCGGCGCCGTCGTCGGTGAGTTGTCTCGCGCGTCGGTAGGCGTCACGTGCCTCGTCGGTGCGTCCGAGGCGTCGCAGGAGTTCGGCCCTGGTCGAGTGCAGGTAGCGGAAGTCGTCGAGAGCGAGGTGGTCGATGATGCGCAGGCCGGCTTCGGGGCCCTCGGTCTCGGCGATCGCGATGGCGCGGTTGAGCTCCGCGACGGGTGAGCCGGTCAGGTGGGTGAGCCGGCCGTACAGGGCCGCGATCTGGGCCCAGTCGCACGGCGTCTCGGCGTGCAACGAAGCGATGGCGGCTTGCACGACGTAGGAGCCGCGGCCGCGCAGGGCGAGTGCGCGGTCGAGTTCGGCGCGTCCGGCGGCGATCTGCCTGGTGTTCCAGCGTGACCGGTCCTGATCGCCGAGCAGCACGAGCTCGCCGTCGTCGAACCGTGCGTCGCGACGGGAATCGTGCAGGAGCATCATCGCCAGCAGCCCGTGAACCTCGGGGTCGTCCGGAAGCAGTTCGGTCAGCGCGCGCCCCAGCCAGAGTGCCTCCGTCGCCAGCTCGTCGCGGCCGCCGTAGCCCTCGTTGAAGATCAGGTAGACGACGGCGAGAACGGCGTCGAGCCGCTCGCGGAGCAGATGAACCGGTGGCACGCGAAACGGGATCCCCGCTGCCTTGATCTTGCGTTTGGCCCGCACCAGCCGCTGCGCCATGGTGCGCTCGGGCACCAGGAAGGCGCGGGCGATCTCGTCGGTGGTGAGCCCGCCGAGGGTGCGCAAGGTGAGCGCCACCTGCGCCTCGATCGCGAGCGCCGGGTGACAGCAGGTGAAGATGAGTTCCAGGCGCTCGTCGGGAAACGTCGTGGCGTTCGTCGGCACCTCCGCGTGACTGGCGGCGGCGAGCACGCCGAATCTGGTCGCGAAGGCCCGGTCGCGGCGGATGCGATCCGTCGCCCGGTTCCGGGCCGTCGTCATCAGCCAGGCGCGCGGGTTGCCCGGCACGCCGTCGCGTGGCCACCGGTCGGCGGCGATGGCGAACGCCTCCTGCGCGGCTTCCTCGGCGACGTCGAAGTCGCCGAGGAAGCCGATCAAGGTGGCTACGACACGGCCCCATTCCTCGCGGAAGACCTGTTCGAGCGGGGTTACCAATACACTTCCGAAGGCCGGATCTCGATGGCGCCGCCGTGGCGTGCCGCCGGGTGACGGGTGGCCACCTCGATGGCCGCGTCGAGGTCGTCGGCCTCCAGGACGAACCAGCCGCCGACGGCTTCCTTCATCCCGGCGAACGGGCCGTCCGTCGTCAGGGTCCTGCCGTCTTCGACCCGCACGGTGGTCGCGTTCTCGGGCAGGCCCATCGGCACACCGGGGGTGACGCCTGGCGTCTGGTTGATCGCTTGGTAGTCGGCGTGGACCTGCTTCTGCTCCTCCTCGGACAACGTGGCCTGCTCGTCGAGCGCGGTGCCTTGGTAGATCAGCATGACGTACTTCATCGCGTTCCTCCTCGCTGGTCGCGCAGTAAGACGAACGGCGGGCCACGATATCGACAGGTATGCGGAATCTTTCGCGCATCCCGGTCGCCGCGCGTGTGTCGTGTCAGTCGCCGCGTCAGCACCGTGACGGTCCCGCATCAGGGCGGGCCTCGATGGTGGATGTCATGAACGGTTCAGCGATCGCGGCCTCGGGGCTGCGGAAGGCATACAAGGACAAGGTCGTGCTCGACGGCGTCGATCTGGATGTCCGGACCGGTACGGTCTTCGCCCTGCTCGGGCCCAACGGGGCGGGGAAGACCACGACGGTGAACGTGTTGACCACGCTGCTGGTGCCCGATGCGGGGAAGGTGGTCGTCGCCGGGCACGACGTGGTCACGGAGACCAGGGCGGTGCGGGCGGCGATCGGGGTCACCGGGCAGTTCGCCTCGGTGGACGACCTCCTCACCGGTGAGGAGAACCTGCTGCTGATGGCGGATCTCCTGCACCTGCCCAGGGCAGAGGGGAAACGCGTCGCCGGCCGGTTGCTCGACCGGTTCGATCTGGTCGACGCGGCGGGCGAACCGGCGGTGTCCTACTCCGGTGGCATGCGCCGCAAGCTGGACCTCGCCATGACGCTGGTGGGCAAGCCGCGGATCATTTTCCTGGACGAGCCCACGACGGGCCTCGATCCGCGTAGCCGCCGCACCGTGTGGGAGATCATCCGGGAGCTGGTGGCCGGCGGTACGACCATCTTCCTCACCACCCAGTATCTCGAGGAGGCCGACGAACTCGCCGGCCGCATCGCCGTGCTCGACAAGGGCCGGGTGGTCGCCGAGGGCACCGCCGATGAGCTCAAGCGCCGGGTTCCCGGCAGCCATGTCCGGCTGCGGTTCACCCGTCGGCGCGACCTCGACGTCGCGGCACAGGTCCTGCACGAGTCCACCAGGGACGACGAGGAGCTGACCTTGCGTGTTCCCGGCGACGGCGGGGTGCGGTCGTTGCGCGCGCTGCTCGAGCGGCTCGACGCCCACTCCATCGACGTCGAGGACCTGTCGGTGCACACACCGGACCTGGATGACGTCTTCCTCGCCCTTACCAGCCACAGGACCACGGAGGTCACCGCACGATGAGCGTCATCTCTGCTTCCCTCGCGGATTCCGCGACCATGTTGCGGCGTAATCTCCGGCACACGACGAGGAACCCGCTGACGGTGTTCAACGCGGTGATCATGCCGATCGTCCTGATGTTCCTGATGGTCTACATCCTCGGCGACGCGTTCGACGTCGGCGTCAGCTATGCCGATTACGCGACGCCCGGGTTGATCATGACGACCATCTGCTACGGGATCGGCCCCACCGCGACCGCGGTGAACTCCGACATGACGACCGGATTCATCAACCGGCTCCGCGTCATGCACGTGTCCCGGGCCGCGGTGCTGAACGCGCACGTGATCACGACCATGCTGCGGAGCCTGGTGGCCATCGTGTTCGTCATCGGGGTCGCGCTGCTGATGGGATTCCGGCCGTCGGCGAGTTTCGCGCAGTGGCTCGGCGTGATCGGTGTCGTGGTGCTGACGATTCTGGCGATCGGCTGGCTGACCGTCGCGTTCGGTCTCGCCGCGAAGACACCGGAAAGCGCGGGCCTCGCCGCTGTCCCGCTGATGCTGCTTCCCTTCTTGAGCAGCGCGTTCGTGCCGGCCGGCACGATGGGGCCCGGTGCGCGGGAGTTCGCGCAGTACCAGCCGTTCACCTCGATCATCGAAACCCTGCGTGGGCTGCTGACCGGCGCGCCGTCGGCGGGGTCGGCCGTCACGGCGATCGCCTGGTGTGCGGGGCTCACGGCGATCGGGTACCTGTGGGCGCGCGTGTCGTTCTCGAAGCGAGGGTGAGCTCGGCCAGCTCACGCCAATCCCGCCGCCGACCGGCACGGGTCGCCTCGGTGAACATGGTTTCGCCGAGGCGGTTCCGTGTTTCCTCACCGACCCGGGTGGCGTCCGGATGGGAGTGGTCCGGCGTGCCGCGCACCTTGTCCCCCGCCGCGAGCAGTCGCGCGGCCTGCTCGTACTCTCCCTGGCGCAGCGCGAGGTCCGCGATCCCGATCAGCACCTCGGCGATCAGCGGCGGGTAGGCCGACTCCGCGACCGCGTGGAACGCCTCGCTCCACTGCGCGCGGGCCTCGTCGAGATCGTCGATGAGGTAGCCGTACATGTCCCTGGCCCTGGCGCGGACCATCTCCCTGACCTCCTCGTTGCCCGACACCGCCGACGCCGTGGCCAGGTGCCGGTGTACCTCGTCCGGCTCGCCGCGCCAGCGCGCCAGCTGCGCCTTCGAGAGCGCCAGCTCGGCGAGCGTGCCCGGCCAGGTGACCCTGCTCGCGCACCGCTGCGCTTCCGCCATGGCGGACGTGCTGGATCGTTCGTCGCCGAGCAGCCAGTACAACTGGGCCTGCCGCGCCCGCACGCCGACCACGTCCTCGATCGCGCCTACCTCGGTCAGCGTCGCAACCGCGTCTTCGTAGTGCTCGCACGCGCGTGCGAACTCGCCGCGCATGGCGAGCCGGTCGGCCAGGAAGGTCAGCGACATCGAGATCCCCCAGCGGTCACCCAGCGTGCGGAACTCGGTGAGGGCGGTCTCGATGTCGCTGTCCACGTCGGTCTCGTCGCCGCCGTGGGTGAGCCGTAGCCGGCCACGACTGAGCCTGGCCTGTGCGCGCACCCATGGATCGTCGCCGGCGATGAGCGGCTCGAACGAGGGCAGGAACGCCGTCGGCTCCCGCAACATCCGCTCCAGCGGCCCGACGAACCTGAGCAGCGGGTTGCGAGACTCGCTGCGCCGGGTGAGCCGGTGCGCCTCGTTGATCCACTCCTGCGCCTGATACTGGTCGCCGCCGGGGCCGGAGGACACGAACACCGTCACGATGGTGTACGCCATCGCCCGCACCTCGTCGGACACCTCACCGGGCAGCGAAGCCGCCGCGATGCTCAACTCGGTGCCCTCGGCCCGGTGCCCGCTGAGGAACCAGTACCAGCCCACGGCCCCGACCAGCCGCATCGCCTCTTCGGCCCATCCTTCGGCGATCGCCCCGCGCAGGGCCGCGCCGATGTTGTCGTGCTCGGTCTCCAGGATGGACAGCCATCGCAACTGCCCGGCCCGGCGCAGGTGCGGATCGGCCGTCTCGGCCAGCTCGGTGAAGTAGGCGAGGTGCGCCCGGCGCGCCGGCAAGGTCTCCCCCGCTTCCGCGAGCCGGTGCGCCGCGTACTCCCTGATGGTGTCGAGCATCCGGTAACGCGGGGTGCCGTCGCCGTCGGCGAGCAGCAGCGACTTCTCGATCAACGCGGTCAGCACGTCGAGCACCGGCTCCCCGGCGGACGTCCCGTCCCCGCACACCCGTTCGGCCGCTTCCAGGCTCGCCCCGCCGGAGAACACCGAGAGCCGCCGCAGCGCGCCACGTTCGGCCTCGGTCAGCAGGTCCCAGCTCCAGTCCACGACCGCGCGCAGCGTCTTGTGCCGGGGAAGCGCCGTACGGCTGCCGCCGGTCAGCAGGCGGAACCGGTCGTCGAGCCGGCGTGCCACCTGATCGATGGGCATGGTGCGCAGCCGTGCCGCGGCCAGTTCGATCGCCAGCGGCATCCCGTCGAGGGACCGGCAGATCCGCGCCATGGCCGCCAAGGTGTGCGCGTCGGAGCCGATGTCCTTGCGCACCAGGTCCGCGCGGTCCCGCAGCAGCCGCACCGCGGGCGAGGACCCGGCCTCGGAGGGGTCCGCTCCCTCCGCGGGCAGCGCGAGCGGCTCGACCTGCCACAGCACCTCGCCGGTGATACCGAGCGGTTCTCTGCTTGTGGCCAGGATCCGCAGCCTCCGGCACTCCCCCAACAGCCGATCCGCGAAGGCCGCGGCCGCCTCGATCACGTGCTCGCAGTTGTCCAGGATCAGCAAGACCGCGCGCTCCCTGAGCGCGGCGATGAGCCGATCCATCGGTTCCCCGCCCCGCGCACCACCGAGCAATCCCTGGTCACGCAGGCCGATCGTGGTGAGGGCGGCCTGCGCCAGCTCACCGCCCGCCCGCACCGAGGCCAGTTCGACCAGCCACGCGCCGTCCGGCAGCTCGGCGAGCATCGTGCGCGCGGTCTCGGTGGCCAGCCTGGTCTTGCCCGAGCCCCCGGCTCCCGTCAGGGTGACCAGCCGGTGCTTGCCGGCGAGACCGGCGACCGCGCGGACCTCGTCGTCCTTGCCGACGAAACTCGTCAGCTCGGCGCGCAGGTTCGTCCTTCGGCTCTCCGCCCGCTCGCCCAGCTCGCCACGCAGCAACGCGGTGTGCAGCGCCGAGAGCTCCGCCGACGGGTCGGCGCCCAGCTCCTCGGCGAGCCGCTCGCGCGTCCGCTGGTACACGGTCAACGCCTCGGACCCGCGCCCCGCCTCGGCGAGCGCCCGCATCAGGGCCGCCACGAACCCCTCACGCAGGGGATACGTGGCGACAAGCTCGGTCAGCTCGGAGACCAGCTCCGAGCCACGGCCGAGGCGGATGTCAGCGTCCACCCGGTCCCCGAGCGCGGCGACGTGGAGATCGTCCAGACGCGTGACGGCGGCGTCGAACGCGTCGCTGCCTCGCAGTGCGATGTCCGCCATGGCCGGGCCGCGCCAAAGCGCCAAGGCCGAACGCAGCAGATCGGCCCGTGTCGCGGGCTCGGCGGCCCTGGCCTGACCGACCAGGCGCTCGAACCGGCTCACGTCGACGGCGTCAGGAGCCACGGCCAGCCGGTATCCGCCGGAGTCCGCCTCGACCACGCCGTCCGGCACCACCCTGCGCAGCCTGGACACCAACGCCTGCAGGGCGTTCACTTCGTCCGCGGGTGGCCGTTGCCCCCAGATCCAGTCCACCAGCCTCGCACGCGTGACGATCCGGCCGGGTTCCAGGGCGAGTGCGGCGAGCAGTGCGCGCAGCCGAATCCCCGGAACCTCCACCATGGCCCCATCGGGGTTCCTGACCTCGAACGGCCCGAGCAATCCGACTCTCACATCAGCAATTGTGCCGAACCGTGGCGACACCCGGCCAACCGCCACCGCCGCCACACCGCGACCCCGTCCCACGCGACGTGCCGGTCCGGCCCGGGTCAGCCCGGCGCGGCCTCACCCCGTGCCCGGCTCGCGGTCACGCGTCCCAGGTGACCGGGAGGCTCTTCACCCCGAAGATGTCCGCGGTCTCCGGGCGAAGGTCGACCTCTTCGGCAGGTACGGCCAGGCGCAGCGTGGGGAAGCGGTTGAGCAGCGCGGGGAACGCGACCCGCATCTCGACGCGGGCCAGTTGCTGGCCCAGGCACTGGTGGATGCCGTGGCCGAAGGCCAGGTGGCCGCCGTCCTGCCTCCGGAGGTCGAGCACGTGGGGATCGGCGAAGCGCTCGGGGTCGCGGTTGGCGGTGTTGTACGACAGGATGACCGTCGTGCCGGCCTTGATCGTCCGGCCGCCCAGCTCGATGTCCTCCAGCGCCGTCCTCATGAACGTCTTGGCGACGCTCAGATACCGCAGCAGCTCCTCCACGGCCTGGTCGGTGAGCGCGGGATCGGCACGCAGCGCGGCCAGTTGCGCCGGGTTGCGCAGCAGCGCGAAGGTGCCGAGGGCCAGCATGTTCGCGGTGGTGTCGAACCCGGCCGCCAGCAGGAGCAGCCCGATCCCCTTCAGTTCCTCATCGGTCAGATCGCTGTCGAGGAGGTCGCTGAGCACGTCGTCGGTGGGGTTGGCGCGTTTGACGGCCACCAGCTCCGCGAGGTAGTTCTGGGTCCCGATGTAGGCCGCCATCAGGTCCTCGTCGCTCACCTCCCCGCTGAGGAACGACTCGACCTGCTCCTGGAAGGAGCCCCGGTCCTCGTACGGCACCCCCAGCAGCTCACAGATCACGATGGAGGGGATGGGCTTGGCGAACGCGGTCACCAGGTCCGCCGGCGGGCCGGCCTTCTCCATGGTGTCCAGGTGGTCGGTGGTGATCTGCTCGATGCGCTCGGTGAGCAGCCGCATCCGCCGTGCGGTGAACTTGCCCACCAGCGGTTTCCGATAGCGGCTGTGTTGTGGCTCGTCCATGAGGAGGAACTCGCCGGGCGGCGCCGGCGGGACCTCGATTCCGCCCATGTCGATGGTGGGGTGGTGGCGCATGAGCTCCTTGCGAGAGCTGAACCGCGAGTCGGCCAGGACCGACCGGACCAGGTCGTATCCGGTGACCAGCCAGCCCTGGTGCCCGTCGGGGAAGAGGTAGCGGCTGATGGGGCCGTGCCGGCGGGCGTCGATCAGCTCCGCCGGCGGGTCGAAGGGACAGCCGGGCCGACGGGCGGCCGGCAGTGAGGTGACGGTGTGTTCCATGGTCGTTCCTCTCCTCAGGCGTCGGGCACGTTCACGGCGTTCACCATCACCGACCGTCCTGACACCGGGCTGTCGCCGTGCTGACACGGCCGCTGACGCCGCAGGGGCGACGAGGAGCGGCGACATGACGCTCAGACCGTGGGGGCGCCGAACCATCGGGCAAGGTGGCCGAGCAGATCCCGCTGGTCCTCACCGGCCCAGGCCACGTGGCCGTCGGGACGCAGCAGTGCCGCGGGGACGTCGAGTTCCTCGCTGACGTCGATGACGTGGTCGACCCGGTCGGCCCAGCCTGTCACCGAGAGGCGGCCGGTCTGGTCGAGCAGCAGTCCGCGGCCGGTGTGCATCAGGTCGTAGAGGCGTCCCCGCTTCAGGCCCACGTCCCGCATGCGCCGGCCGAGCAGTTCATGGCCCTCGCCGCAGTCGTAGCGGACGCTGATCGCGGTGATCTTCTCGATCAGGTACCGGTGGACGTCCGGGAAGTTCATCAGCTCCGACACCAGCCGGCGCACCGCCTGGGGCCCCGGGTCGGGGGACAGCAACTCCATCTGCGCACGGGTGTTGTTCAGCACGTCGGCGGCCACCGGGTGCCGTTCGGTGTGGTAGCTGTCCAGCAGGCCCTCCGGGGCCCAGCCGTCGACTTCGGCGGCCAGTTTCCAGCCCAGGTTGAACGCGTCCTGCACGCCGAGGTTGAGCCCTTGCCCGCCGGCCGGGGGGTGGATGTGCGCCGCGTCGCCGGCCAGCAGCACCCGGCCCGCGCGGTACTGCTCGGCCTGACGGATGGCGTCGCCGAAGCGGGACAGCCAGCGCGGGGAGTGCGCGCCGAAGTCGGTGCCGGCGTACACGCGCATCTGGTGCTTGAACTCCTCCAGGGTCGGCGGAGTCGCACGGTCCTCGGCCACCCCTTCGGCGGGCACGCCCATGCGGTACACCCCGTCCCCCATGGGGATGACGCCGAACCGCAGATGGGTCTTGCGCACCTCGGCCACCACGGCGGCCACCGTCTCCGGCGGCACGGCCACCTCCACTTCGACGAGCAGCGTCTCGGCGCTGCTGGGCTCGCCGGGGAAGCCCACGCCGAGCAGCTTGCGCACCGCACTGCGGCCGCCGTCGCACCCGACGAGGTAGCGCCCCCGCAGCCGGGTGCCGTCGGCCAGTTCGGCGGTCACCCCGTGGTCGTCCTGGCTCAGCCCGGCCAGTTCGTGCCCCCGGCGGATGTCGGCACCGAGTCCGGTGGCGTGCTCGGCCAGCAGGCGCTCGGTGACCGCCTGCGGGATGCCGAGGACGTACGGATGCGCGGTGTCCAGCCGGACCGGCGCCGGTTTGTCGATGCCGGCGAAGAAACCGCTGACCGGGTGCCGCACGCCGAGCGCGAGGAACCGGTCCAGCAGACCGCGCTGGTCCATAATCTCGATGCTCCGCACGTGCAGGCCGAGCGCGCGGGAATGCCTTGCCGGCTCCGCTTCCTTCTCCAGCACGACCACGTGCACGCCGTGCAGCCGCAACTCGCCGGCCAGCATCAAGCCGGTCGGCCCGCCGCCGGCGATGATCACGTCAATCATGAATCCCCCATCCGACGAGGCCGTTCCGCGCCGTCGGCTGGAGATTCTGCGGCACGACCCGGGTCTTGCCGCAAGACCCCCGGTGCGCTATACGTTGAGAGTGGCAAGGAGTGCGTACCCTCCTTGCATTCGCCTTTTCTCGGGCGCCGTGACCGATCCCGGCGCGCCATCCCGGGCCCGCGCCAGACGGCCAAGATCAAGCGTGGTCACTGGAAGCCGTACGACGGGCTGCGGTAGAAGCCGGAGGCGTCATGAATCAGGGGAAAGGGGAGTATCCGCTCCTCTCCACTCTCAACGTATAGCGGACCGGGGGGCTTGCCACAAGCCCCGGGGCGTGCCGCAGAATCGTCGGCCGGAGCCAGAACCTGCGGAAATGGGATACGAAGTGCGTGTTGTGATGTGGACGCCGCTCGACCTGGTGAACGGGAGCTGAAGACGTGAACGCTGTGACCACCGGCGCGTTCGACCTTCCCGCGCACCTCGCCGCCAAGGTAGACCCGGCGCTGATCGCCGGCGACGAGCGGCACTTCGCGGCCATCGCGCGGAGCCTCGAGCAGTCGATCGCCGAGCTGTCCGGCCGCCTCGACGCCGAGCGCAAGGCACCCGGCGGCAAGGGCCGCCAGGTGCTGGACCGGGACCTGGAGATCCACCGGCTGACCGCTCGCCTGCGCACCCTGCGTCGTTTCGGCCTGGACCTGTGCCTCGGGCACATCGTCAGCGCCGACGACCCTGAGCCCGTGTACATCGGACGGCTCGGCCTCACGGACAGCACGGGCCGCCGGCTGCTGCTCGACTGGCGCTCCCCCGCTGCCGAGCCGTTCTTCGGAGCCACCCATGCCAACCCGATGGGGCTGGTGAGCCGCCGCAGGTACCGCTGGACCCGCGGCCGGATCAGCGACTACTGGGACGAGGTGTTCACCCAGGACGGGCTCGAAGGGCACGCCGCGCTCGACGACCAGTCCGCCTTCATCGCCAGCCTGGGCGGCCACCGGTCGTCCCGGATGCGCGACGTGCTCGGCACCATCCAGGCCGACCAGGACGCCATCATCCGCGCGGGATCCCGCGGGGCCCTCGTGGTCGACGGCGGACCGGGTACGGGGAAGACCGTCGTCGCCCTGCACCGCTCCGCCTACCTGCTCTACGCCGACCCTCGCCTCGGTCACCGGCGGGGCGGCGTGCTGTTCGTCGGCCCGCACCGGCCCTACCTGGCCTACGTGTCCGACGTCCTCCCCAGCCTCGGAGAGGAGGGCGTGCAGACCTGCACCCTGCGGGACCTCGTTCCCGAGGGAGCCGCGGCGGCGGCCGAGGCCGACCCGGAGGTGGCCCGCCTGAAGTCGTCCGCGGACCTGGTGAGGGCGATCGAGCCGGCCGTCAGGTTCTACGAGAACCCGCCCGCCAAGGGGATGACGGTCACGACCCACTGGTCCGACGTCTGGCTGAGCGCCGACGACTGGGCCGAGGCGTTCGGAGCCGCGGAACCCGGAACGCCGCACAACGAGGCGCGCGACCAGATCTGGGAGGAACTGCTCACGATCCTGGTGGACAAGCACGACGCCGACACCCCGGCCGACCTGCTCCGCCGCTCGCTGCGGCGGAACAGGGAGTTGCTCATGGCCCTCAACAAGGCGTGGCCGCTGATCGAACCGGCCGACCTGGTCGGGGACCTGTGGTCGGTACCCGCCTACCTGCGGATGTGCGCTCCCGGGCTCAGCCCCGACGAGGTCCGCAAGCTCCAGCGCGAGGACGCCCAGGCATGGACGGTGTCCGACCTGCCGCTCCTGGACACGGCACGGCAGCGGCTCGGCGACCCGGAGGCGTCGCGACGCAAACGCCGGCAGGACGCCTCCGTCGCCGCCCAGCGCGAGCGCATGGCGCGGGTCGTCGACGATCTGCTGGAGGCCGACGACGACGGCGAAGGCGCGGTGACGATGCTGCACGGACAGGACCTCCAGGACGCCCTGATCGACGAGTCCGCGCTGCCCGGCACCGACCCGGACCGGCTCGCCGGCCCGTTCGCCCACATCGTCGTGGACGAGGCCCAGGAACTCACCGACGCGGAATGGCAGATGCTGCTGCTCCGCTGCCCGTCCCGCAGCTTCACCATCGTCGGCGACCGCGCCCAAGCCAGGCACGGGTTCACCGAGTCGTGGCAGGAACGGCTGGAGCGGATCGGCCTCGACCGGATCACCCTGGCCACCCTGAGCATCAACTACCGGACGCCCGAACCGGTCATGGCGGAGGCCGAGCCGGTCATCCGGGCCGCGCTCCCGGACGCCAACGTGCCGGCCTCCATCCGCGGCGGCGGCGCCCCCGTCGTCCACGGATCCGCGTCGGACCTGGACACGATCCTCGGCACCTGGCTCGCCGGGCACGCCGACGGGACCGCGTGCGTCATCGGCGACCCCACGTTCCAGGAGACGGCCCGAGTCCGGTCGCTGACCCCGGAGTTGTCGAAGGGGCTGGAGTTCGACCTGGTCGTCCTCATCGATCCGGAGAGGTTCGGCGAGGGCATCGAAGGCGCGGTCGACCGCTATGTCGCCATGACCCGCGCGACCCAGCGGCTCGTCATCCTCACGGCCCCCTGACCGGTCCGCGACTCCCCGGGGAACGGCGCCGCGCCGGGTGCGCGGCGCGGGCCCGGCGTTCAGAAAATTTCTGAAATCGTCGGTGTAATTGAAACGTTTGTGCAGCTCATCAAAACGATAAAGGTGCAGACCAGCGGGGGTCTTCTTCTTCCGGGACACGTCCGATACTTTCCGAGCGCTGACGGCGTCAGGCGGTATGGCGATCGTCGCTTCGGTCCCGCACCCGGAAGGGAGAGCCCTGGTGATCACAAGCTCGGGCCGATTGAAGATCCGTTCCACGGCCGTCGCGATGGCCGCGGCGGTGTCGCTCGTCGCGGGGTTGGTCAGTGTCGTGGTCGCCGAAGCCGCGGTGCCCGCCAGGGCCGGTGCGGTGGCGTTGGCCGCCGGTGTGGAGGACGAGGGGGCGAACTGCCCGGTGCCGGCCCTGCCCAACGAGGGGTCGCTGCCGACGGTCTCCCGGCTTCCCGACCCGTTCCGCAAACTCGACAACCAGCGCATCACCACCACCGGCGAGTGGCGCTGCCGCCGCACCGAGATCCGCAAACTCGCCGAACGATTCGTCTACGGCGAGAAACCCGGCAAAC